>CAZQTM010000102.1:0-6970 GCA_964595855.1 uncultured Lachnospiraceae bacterium
AAGCCTAAATTAAGTGCAGAAGAGTTGTTTTCTTATGGATTTCCATAATTTATATTTGTTGCAAATATTTGTTATAAAAGTTATAATTGTTTCTAGATATTTTTTATAAGACAATACGAAATGGATAAATCTCATAGGTGCACATAAATGAAACAAAAGTCCACACAGGATGTGAGGAGAAAACGAGTCAGAAGATTAAAGAGAATCATAATCACCAGTTTGGTTTGTGCGATACTCTTTCCTATTATATTTTGCTTCCTTTTGCTATATCGTGTGCATAATCTTGAAGAGCAATTGGTACAGATTAGCAATTTATATGAAAATCAAGGTGAAATATGGAACAACCTAAATAAAGAAGAACCAGATGAACAACAGAATACACAAACAGAGGAATCCAGTGAAGAACGAACTGATGATGACATTAGAAAGGTATATCTTACATTTGATGATGGACCTAGTATGTATACAGAGCGGATTCTGGATATCTTAGATCAGTATCATGTGAAAGCTACATTTTTTGTAACAGGTGAGGAAGCAGTGTCTCATCCAGAGCGCTATCAGGATATCGTAGAACGAGGACATACCGTGGGGATGCATTCGTATAGTC
Organism: uncultured Lachnospiraceae bacterium; assembly: GCA_964595855.1. GTDB lineage: Bacteria > Bacillota > Clostridia > Lachnospirales > Lachnospiraceae > RGIG8767. Next base: position 608 of record CAZQTM010000102.1, read on the forward strand.
ATAAATACAGTGATATTTATGCATCAGTACAAAATTTTACGAAAGACTTGAAAAAACTACAGGATTTCCTGTATGATACTACTGGTATAGAATCTAACTTATATCGTTTTCCTGGAGGTAGTAGCAATACTGTAAGCACTATCCCAATGAAAAACTTCTGTGATTATCTGAAACAGGAGAAAATTACATATTTTGACTGGAATATATCCAGCAAAGATGCCAGCATTCCTACACTCACTGCAGATGAGATAGTTGAGAACTGTACTGAGAATTTGGAAAAATATCAGAATGCAGTAATTCTTATGCATGATTCAGCAGAGAAAAAAACTACAGTAGAGGCACTGGCACCTATAATAGAGAAAATAATAAGTATGGATAATACTCAGTTATTACCGATTACAGAAGATACAGTCATAGTTCAACATAAAAATATGAGTGATTAGCGGAGGGAGAAAAATGGGATTTTTTCAAGAATTAAAAGAGGATTTATCACAGGCAGTAAATGAACTGGTTCCAGAAGAAGAATTACAGGATGAGGATGTAAATGAGAGCATTACATCAGATGAAAATAATACGGAATTAGAAGAGTCAAAAGAAGAAATAAAAGAAATGACACAACCTGAAGTGAAAAGTGAGCATTATTCTTCATGGCAGGAAAATAAGTCAGAAATGAAAATGGAACAATCTGTCTCAGATGAAGTAGCTACCATTACTTCAAGAATGATCATCAATGGTGATGTGGAATCAGATGGATCACTGGATTTGGTCGGAGCAGTAAATGGTAATATACATATACTTGGTAAATTAAATATTACAGGCAGCATCAATGGTAATTCAGAGGCTGCTGAAATTTATGCCCAGGAAGCAAAAGTAGTAGGAGATATTACTAGTTTAGGAAGTGTTAAAATTGGTAATAATTCAGTCATCAGAGGAAATATTTATGCTACCAGTGCGGTAATTGCCGGAGCTGTTAAAGGCGATATTGATGTAAAGGGCCCAGTGATACTGGATTCTTCTGCAATTGTTATGGGCAATATTAAATCAAAAGCTGTTCAGATTAATAATGGTGCTGTTATTGAAGGATTATGTTCACAGTGCTATGCAGATGTAAATCCATCCTCTTTCTTTAAGGATTAATTGTCAACAGTACTTACAGCAGAGATATAAAAGGAGCAGGAAATGAAAAGAATTTTGTTGAAATTAAGTGGAGAAGCATTAGCTGGGGAGAAAAAGACTGGGTTTGATGAAGATACAGTACGAAAGGTAGCATTTCAGGTAAAGGAATTAGTGGATTGCAATATACAGGTTGGCATTGTGATTGGAGGCGGTAATTTCTGGAGAGGACGTACCAGTGAACATATAGACAGAACGAAAGCAGATCAGATTGGTATGTTAGCTACTGTTATGAACTGTATTTATGTTTCAGAAATTTTTCGCTCAGTAGGTATGATGACCAATATTTTGACACCTTTTGAATGTGGTTCTTTTACAAAACTTTTTTCAAAGGATAGAGCAATGAAATATTTTGAAAAAGGAATGGTAGTTTTTTTTGCTGGTGGAACCGGACATCCATTTTTTTCAACAGATACAGGTGTAGTATTACGAGCAATAGAGGTAGAAGCAGATGTTATATTGCTTGCAAAGGCCATAGATGGTGTATATAATGATGATCCTCGTGTTAATTCAGAGGCAACGAAATATGATGAGGTATCCATTAACGAAGTAATTGAAAAGAATCTACAGGTAGTTGATATGACTGCCTCAATATTAGCAAGAGAAAATAAGATGCCTATGTGGGTCTTTGGATTGAATGAAGAAAATAGTATTGTTAATACAATAAATGGTAAGTTTAATGGTACAAAGGTAACTGTATAGGATTGAATGAACTGAAAGGGTAAAATATATGGATCAAAGATTACAAGTATTAAATGATAAAATGGAGAAAGCTTTTAATTATCTACTATCAGATTATCAGGCTATCAGGGCCGGACGTGCAAATCCACATGTGCTTGACAGAATAAAAGTGGATTACTACGGTACACCGACTCCCATTCAACAGGTTGGAAATATCTCAGTACCAGAAGCAAGAATGATACAGATTGCACCATGGGAAAAGGGATTAATTAAAGAAATTGAAAAGGCCATTCTTTCATCCGATGTAGGAATAACCCCTTCTAATGATGGAGTAGTTATTCGTCTCGTATTTCCAGAATTAACAGAAGACAGACGTAAAGATCTGGTTAAAGAAGTGAAAAAGAAGGGTGAGGAAGCAAAGGTAGCGATTCGTAATATAAGACGTGATGGCAATGATACCATTAAAAAATTAGCTAAGGAAGAGGTTTCTGAGGATGAAATCAAAGAATTAACAGATAAACTTCAGAAAATCACAGATCAGTTTATTAAGGATGTTGATCAAGCTATAGAGTCAAAATCAAAAGAAATTATGACAGTATAAAACAGAATATAAGAGGGGGCAGACGAGGAGCTACGTATGTCTCCTCTTTGTCTGTACCATTGTTTGGAGGATTATTATGCAGATACCGAATCATGTGGCAATTATTTTAGATGGAAATGGAAGATGGGCAAAAAAACGAGGTATGCCTAGAAACTACGGTCATGCACAAGGTGCAAAAACAGTAGAGGATATGTGTGAGATTACGTATAATTTAGGAATCAGGTATTTCACAGTCTATGCTTTCTCAACAGAAAACTGGAATAGACCCAAGGATGAAGTAGATGCTTTGATGAAATTATTGCGTAACTACATGATCAATTGTAAAAAAAGAGCCAATAAGAATAATATGCGTGTTCGTGTAATCGGGGATAAATCAGGGATTGATAAGGATATACGAGAAAAAATAGAGGACCTCGAGGAATCTACGAAAAATAATACAGGTCTGAATTTCCAAATAGCAATAAACTATGGTGGCAGAGATGAGATTACACGTGCATTAAAAAGAATATCCAAAGATGTAAAGGATGGCATTATCGATGTTGAAAGGATTAATCAAGATACCATATCTGATTATTTAGATACAAGAGGTATACCCGATCCGGATTTATTAATTCGTACATGTGGGGAGCTGAGAATATCTAATTTCCTTTTATGGCAGAGTGCTTATACAGAATTTTATATTTCCGATATCGCTTGGCCTGATTTCTCAAAAGAAGAATTGGAAAAGGCAATTACAGCATATAATCAAAGAGAAAGAAAATACGGCGGAATCAAGGAGGACAAATGATGTTTAGAACAAGGTGTATCAGTGCAGTTTTCTTAGTTTTGATTGCACTTTTCACATTAATAATGGGAGGACCTGTTTTAGCTGTTACTTTATTAATTATATCCCTGATTGCGTTCAATGAATTGTCTAAAGCCTGTGCGGTACATACGGATAAGTTCTGTAATTCGTTGGAGACAGTAGGGTATCTTGCTATTGTAGCATTTTATTTGTTAATCTATTTCAATAGAGAAGAGACTTTCTTAATTTTGTGGTTTGTCATTTTCTTTCTTGCACTTTTATTTGTATATGTATTTTCTTTCCCTAAGTTCAATGCAAGTCATGTTATGATTACCTTTTTTAGTGTTTTTTATGCACCGGTTATGTTTTCCTTTATTTTCAAAACGAGGGAAACACAATATGGTATTTACATGGTGTGGATGATATTTATTAGTTCATGGATTAGTGATACATTTGCTTACCTTACTGGTATGTTACTTGGAAAACATAAATTGGCACCTATATTAAGTCCAAAGAAATCTATCGAGGGAAGCATAGGTGGAATAATCGGATCATCACTTTGTGGGGCTCTTTTTGGCTGGTATCTGAGTGTAAATGTAATTACAAATCCGGAAATTATATGGGCATCAGCCTTTATTGGAGCAGCAGGGAGCGTTGTATCACAATTGGGTGATTTGGCAGCATCCGCAATAAAGCGTAACCATGAAATAAAAGATTATGGAAAGTTAATTCCAGGGCATGGTGGAATTATGGATCGATTTGATAGTGTAATTGTAACATCTCCCATGATATATTTTTTGACGATTTATCTAATTAAATAATTTTAATATAATACTGTTCATATGATATAAAGATAATGGAGTATAGATGAAAAGAATAGCAATACTGGGATCAACAGGATCAATAGGAACTCAGACTTTACAAATTGTTCGTGATAATAATGACTTAGAAGTAGTTGCACTTGCTGCATTAAAAAGTGTAAAACTTATGGAACAGCAGGTTAGAGAATTTCATCCTAAAATAGTATGTATGTGTGATGAAAATGCAGGCAGGATATTAAAGACTATGATTGCAGATACTACCACCAAAGTAGTAGTGGGGATGGAAGGTCTTATAGAAATAGCAACATTTAAAGACTCTGATATATTGGTCACCGCTATTGTGGGGATGATTGGAATAAGACCTACCATTGCTGCAATAAAACATGGAAAGACAATAGCACTAGCGAACAAGGAGACACTGGTTACTGCAGGTCATATCATAATGCCACTGGCAGAAAAGATGAATGTTCCGATCCTGCCAGTTGACAGTGAACACAGTGCAATATTTCAATCATTGCAAGGACAGAGAAAGGAAAGTCTGGAGAAAATACTCTTAACAGCATCAGGTGGTCCATTTAGAGGGAAAAGCAGGAGTGAACTTGCAAATATTACGGTAGAGGATGCATTAAAACACCCTAATTGGTCAATGGGTCATAAAATTACGATAGATTCTGCAACTTTGGTTAATAAGGGACTTGAGGTGATGGAGGCAAAATGGTTATTCCAAACTGATTTATCCCAAATTCAAGTCGTGATTCAGCCGCAGAGTATTATACATTCTATGGTACAATATAAAGATGGTGCTATTATTGCACAACTTGGAATACCAGACATGAAGTTACCAATACAGTATGCTTTATTTTATCCGGAAAGACGGCCTATGAAAGAGAAAAGGGTAGATTTCTTTGAACTTTCCAAGATAACGTTTGAAAAACCGGATACAGATACGTTTTTAGGTTTAAATCTGGCTTATCAGGCAGCTACACTTGGTGGAAGTATGCCAACCGTTTTTAACGCGGCGAATGAATTAGCGGTAGCACTATTTTTGAATAAGAAGATTAAATTTTTAGAGATATACGATTTGATACAAAAAGCAATGGAACATCATAAGCTGATTGACGATCCAAATGTGGAAGAAATTCTGCAGACAGAGCAGGAAAGCTATGAATATATAAATCATATATTAAAATGATTTGGAGAGAAAAATGACAATAGTTTTGTTTATACTGGTATTTGGTCTGATTGTAATATCACATGAATTAGGACATTTTATACTTGCGAAGGTGAATGGTATCCATGTAGTGGAATTTGCAATTGGCATGGGTCCCAAATTATTACATTTTAAAAAAAATGGCACACAATATGCGATTCGTTTATTTCCCATTGGAGGAGCCTGTATTTTTGAGGGTGAAGATGGAAAAAATGAAAGTGATGATACAAATAATAAAGAGACAGAGGACTTTTTAACTGAAAAGACTTCAGGAAATTTTCAGAATGCTCCAGTTTGGTCTCGAATTTCAACTGTTGTGGCAGGACCATTATTCAATTTTATTTTGGCATTTATATTAGCGTTAATCGTTGTAGGCTACACTGGATCTGACAGACCTGTTATTAATGGAGTTATGGAAGGTTATCCTGCCAAAGAAGCGGGAATTATGCCAGGGGATGTCATTACAAAGATGAATGGCGAGAAAATATATCTAGCCAGAGAAATTTATATTAATACGTATATAAATAAGAGTAAAGATATGACGATTACGTATGAAAGAAATGGTGAGGAACATACTGCCAAAGTAACACCGAAGTTTAATGAGGAAGAAGGACGCTATCTTATTGGATTTCAAGGATATGGGGAGTATGTTGACTGTAAAAACAGTAAAATTTTCTCCTATTCTTATTATGAGGTTCGCTACAGCTTGAAGGCAACAATAAAAAGTCTGGGAATGCTTGTAAGTGGTAATGCAAGTAAGGATGATGTTTCAGGACCGATTGGAATTGCTCAAGTTATAGGAGAAGTTTCAGAAGCAGCAGCACCATATGGCATCTGGGTAGTGATTCTTAATCTGTTAAATATTGCATTGCTGCTTAGTGTTAATTTAGGAGTACTTAATCTCCTTCCTCTGCCTGCATTAGATGGTGGAAGGCTTGTATTTCTTTTGATAGAGGCAGTAAGAGGAAAACCTGTACCACCGGAAAGGGAAGGAATGGTACATTTTGCAGGATTTGTTGTGTTAATGATTTTAATGGTGTTTGTTATGTATAATGATATTATGAGACTGTTTGCCTAAGCAAACAGTCTTTTT
>CAZQTM010000103.1:0-2654 GCA_964595855.1 uncultured Lachnospiraceae bacterium
AATGATTTGATTTATTAACTGACTGGAATAACTCGTTTAATAATGAAGAATACGGAATCATAGTTCCACCTGAATCCATAAGTAACAGTAATTTCACAGCATTTTTTCTTGGTTTCTCCATTACAATTTGTAAATATCCGCCATTGTTACATGTCTTATCAATTGTTTCATTAATATCCAGCTCTGTTTTGGGAATATCAAGTTTGGTAGAAAACTGACGTAGTTTTCTAAGTGCCTGCATAAACTGTCTATTATCAATTATTCTATCATCTCTAAAATCGCGGTACTTCTTTGCTCCAATAACAGCGAAAGCAGATTGATAACCGGTACTCCCACCTACACGTACACCGCCAATATTTCCGCCCGTATTACCAAATGATGTTTTGCCCATGGTACCAATCCAATGAGAACCACCATTATGTTCACTATCCTGATCTTTCAGACGTTGCTTGAATTTTTCCTCAACATCATCTTTATCAATCTGTAAATCTTCTCCCTTATTCAGCCATTGTTTCTCTGTCTCCTGCAATAGTTCATTCATCTCTGGTTTATCCAACCATTTAAGCATATTTGCACCAACCTCAAGTTCCATAGATGCACCCTTGAAATTGGATTCAAAAACCATATCAAATTTATCAAATTCTGTTTCACTCTTCACGAGTATCATCCTGGCTAAATAATAAAAATCTGTTAGTGAACTATTTGCCATTCCTCTGCATAAAGCATCCTGTAAAGTCAGCCATTCACTTAATGTAACTTTTATTCCACTTTCCTTTAAATCATAGAAAAATTTAGTAAACATATATCCTGCTTTCTACTATATTTAATTAATTGCCAGTTTATGTTTTACTATCTCGAGATCTTCATCTTTTTTAATAATTACGCCAATGAAAGGAAGTTCTTTTTGAATTTTTTCTGCTGGAATTCCACTTATTTGCAATACATTAATCCAGTCTATTAATTCTGAAGTACTTGGTTTTTTTCTAATATCTTTCATTGCTCTGATATCGTAAAAAACATTGAATGCATTTTTTAATACATTTTCTTCAACATTCGGATAGTGTGTTCTTACTATTTCTTCCATTAATGACTCATTTGGGAAATCAATATAGTGAAAGATACATCTTCTTAGGAATGCATCCGGTAATTCCTTTTCAGCATTTGAAGTAATAATTACAATGGGCCTTTGTTTTGCTTTAATAGTACGTTTCGTTTCATTAATATAAAACTCCATCTGATCCAATTCCCATAACAAATCATTTGGAAATTCAAGATCTGCTTTATCTATTTCATCAATTAACAAAATGACTTGTTCATCACTGTCAAAAGCTTCCCCAAGTTTTCCTAATTTAATATATTTAGCAATATTATCTACACCCTCTTCTCCAAACTGACCGTCATATAGTCTCTGAATGGTATCATAAATATAAAGACCTTCCTGGGCTTTTGTTGTAGATTTAATATTCCATATAATTAATTTTTTATTTAATGATTTTGCAATCGCTTCTGCTAACATGGTTTTACCAGTACCAGGTTCTCCCTTAATCAGCAATGGCTTTTGTAAAGTAATTGCTACATTTACAGCATTTAATAACTGCTCACTGGCTACATATTCCTGTGTGCCCTGAAATGAACGATCTAAATGATTCATAAAGAATCCTCCAATACCTTTTCTTGATAATCTGTTCTTTTCATGTTACGATATTCCTTAATTAAAATCAAGAAAAATGTCTTTTAGAAATTATCGATTGGGGGATTTGCATGAATTGGTTATCAGAAAATAAAAAAACACTATCTTTTGAGGTATTCCCTCCCAAGAAAGAGGAAGATTTTCCAAATGTTTATGAGACTTTAAAGCTTTTAAGTTCATTACAGCCGGACTTTATTAGTGTAACATATGGAGCAGGCGGTTCTAAATCAAAAAAAACAGTAGATATTGCTTCTTATATCCAAAATGAATTGCATATTAATGCAATTGCACATATTACATGCGTCGGTAATAAAAAGGAAGCAATCGATGACGTAACAAATGAAATGATACAACATAATTTAAGTTGCATTCTGGCTCTGAGAGGTGACCGTCCCACTTACATGAGTGAGGAACAATATCTATCACGTGATTTTTTGCACGCTGATGATATGATACATTATCTAAAAAAATACAAGGATCTTCATATTGCTGCCGCATGTTATCCCGAAAAACATTATGAAGCATCTGATTATGATACTGACTTAAATTTTCTTTTACAGAAAGTAAATTCTGGTGTGGATTTCTTAATTTCTCAATTGTTTTTTGATAATGAAATGTTTTATAGATTTCTTGATAAAGCAAGACAAAAAGGTATTCAGGTTCCTATTTTAGCAGGTATTATGCCAATTACATCAAGTAAACAACTTGGAACAACCATCTCTTTATCAGGGTCAAGCGTTCCGAAAAAACTTTCCGATCTGATTGCTACTTATGGAGACAATCCAGAAGACATGAAGAAGGCTGGAATTGATTACGCAATTAATCAGATCATGGATTTACAAAACAATAAGGTAGATGGTATTCATCTTTATTCCATGAATAAGCCAAACACTACCACTCAAATCGTTAATGCAATCAGATAATGAAAAATGTCCATAGTAACTCTTTCTTGACTCTTGCATAA
>CAZQTM010000103.1:2754-4883 GCA_964595855.1 uncultured Lachnospiraceae bacterium
ATACACCTTCCACCACCATTTTTACTTCCTTCATTGCTTCATCCATGCTTTTACCCTGTCCTATCAGTATGCCTGCCTTCCTATTTCTAGAGTGCATACTTGCACAGGTAACAATTAAATCTCCAATGCCTGATAAACCACAAAAAGTTTCGAATTTACCTCCCATTGCAGTACCAAGTCTTGCTATCTCAGTGATTCCTCTCGTGATTAGAGCTGCCTTTGTATTATCTCCATACCCTAATCCATCCGCTATACCAGCTGCTAATGCAACTACATTCTTAAGTGCGGCACCTAACTCTATACCCAAAACATCTGGACTGATATAAACACGGAAAACATCACTCATAAAGACATTCTGAAGATATTCCGCAGTTGTTTTTTTCTTTGCTCCTACTACAATGGTTGTTGGAATTCCTCTTCCAACTTCTTCTGCATGAGATGGTCCGGATAATACTGCTACTTCAGCTTGGGGAATCTCCTGCTCTACGATTTCAGAAAGTGTCATTAACGTTGTTTCTTCAATACCTTTTGCTACGTTTACAATTATCTGTCCTTCTGTCACATATTCTTTTAACATTTTAGATGTGCTTCTAGTATATGGTGATGGTACTGCTAATACCAGTATATCTTTGCCTTTAACTGTTTCTTCAAGGTCGGTGGTAAAATGAATACTTGTATTTAATTTTACACCGGGAAGCTTATCAACATGTTCATGCTTGTCCTTTAGCATTTCTATTTCTTCTTTAATTATAGACCAAACGGTTACATCATTTCTATTATTGCTAAGTAATTGGGTAAGCGCTATTCCCCAGCTGCCTGCTCCAATAATACCAATTTTCTGCATTTATTTTTCCTCTTTCTTCTTAAATAAATATGTCTTTCTTTCTGTCCCAGTTAATAATCTTTCTATATTGGCACGATGTCGCCAATAAGCCATGATGGTCAATATTAGTCCAATCACATACATCTCATTAAGATTCCCCTGTGTCATGTTGGGAAATAGTCCCATTTGACCTGATAAAACTAATTGAATCATAAAACCAGCATACACTAACAATGACCCTAATGATACATAATTTGTGGATAAAAAAGATCCAAAAAATAATGTTACTCCTACAATTATGAAAGTGGGATGAAAAGATAATATCAATCCCGCAGTTGCAGCTATTCCTTTTCCACCTTTAAACTTCAGATAGAAAGGATAATTATGACCTAATATTGCCCCCATTGCTGTATAGAGAATCAGCAGATAAATCATATTAGGGTAGGAATTTCTAAAGAGTAACTTCACAATCAAAATGGCTGCCATAGTCTTTAATATGTCACCTGCTAATACAATTAACCCTGCTTTCGTTCCTAATTCACGAAGCGTATTTGTTGCACCTGCATTACCATTTCCTACTTTTCTAATATCGACACCTTTCATTCTTCCATAGAAATAAGCTGTCTGAAACAGACCAAATACATAACCAATTAATACACAATAAATTCTAACCATGAAACAAACTCTGCCTTTCCAGTCATTAATAATAACATATTAACACATATCATAAGAATGTGAATAAGAATATATAAATAATTATAAGGAAGTATCCCATGAAGTATTATCGCACGAATGATTTTGATCAACGAAGCAACTCTGGCTTTATGACTGATTCATTGGGAAGACCTATTGCAAATGACAATAATTCCTTAACAATTGGACCTAATGGGAAAACTTTATTAGAAGATATTCAACAGATAGATAAAATGGCACATTTTGATAGAGAAAGAGTGCCAGAAAGAGTCGTACATGCAAAGGGTGCCGGAGCTTTTGGTGTATTTAAAACATATAAAAGCATGAGCCGCTATACAACTGCTGATTTTTTACAATCACCTAATCAGATAACAGATGTTTTTGTACGTTTTTCAACTGTAATAGGTTCAAAAGGTTCTGCCGATACCGTACGCGATCCACGTGGTTTCGCAGTCAAATTTTATACTAATCAGGGAATATACGATATTGTTGGGAACGATCTACCTGTTTTCTTTATTAGAGATTCTATTAAATTTCCTGATGTTATCCATTCTTTAAAACCTTCACCAGATACTAATTTGAGAGATCCTCAGAGATTTTGGGATTTTATTTC
>CAZQTM010000103.1:4983-6948 GCA_964595855.1 uncultured Lachnospiraceae bacterium
GAAACAGACTTTCCATTAATACCGGTTGGTCTTATGACATTAAATAGAAACCCTACAAATTTCTTTGCTCAAGTAGAACAATCTGCTTTCTGTCCCGGTAATCTTGTGCCAGGTGTTGAACTCTCTGCTGATAAAATGTTACAAGGACGCTCTTTTTCCTATTTAGATACACAACGTCATCGAATTGGCCCAAACTTCATGCAATTACCAATCAATCGTTCCATCTCTCCTGTTAATAATAACCAACGAGATGGCAACATGACATATGACTTTAACCCAGAACCTATTAATTATTCACCTAACAGTTTAAACGATAATTATCCCAGACCAGCTAATATTCCTGTTCCCAAACCAGAATACACAGAAGGATACATTGGTAGAATGCCTATTTTAAAGCCTGATGACTTCACTCAGGCTGGTGAACATTTTAATTCACTAAACAGATTTGAAAAAGAACAATTATCCGATAACATTGCATGTGAACTTCATTGCTGTCGTCCTGACATCATAGACCGCGTTATAAATAATCTTGCAAAAGCATCTGAAAAATTAGCAAACATGGTAATTACCGATATGGAAAAATACCATTTTAATTGATTAATTATCTTCTTTTCTCTCACGGATGATGAACTTAAGAGGAGTGCCTCGAAAGCCAAACGCGTTCCTAATCTGATTCTCAATATATCTTGTATATGAAAAATGCATTAATTCTTTATCATTTACAAAAATTACAAATGTTGGCGGCTTAACAGCAGCCTGCGTAATATAATAGAGTTTCAGCCTCTTTCCTTTGTCAGATGGGGGTTGCTGCATTGCAGTAGCCTCCGTCATAATTTCATTTAAAACGCCTGTAGAAACTCTTAATGCGCAGTTTTCAACGACTGCATCTATTGTCTCAAATAATTTTCCTGTTCTTTGTCCCGTTTTAGCTGAAATAAATAAAATTTCTGCATATTGCATAAAAGATAAAACAGAATGTACTTTTTCAGTAAACCGATATATTGTTTTATCATTTTTTTCAACAAGGTCCCACTTATTTACTGCAATAATAAAACCTTTTCCTCGCTCATGTGCAATACCGGCAATCTTAGCATCCTGCTCTGTAATACCATCCGCTGCATCCACTACGAGTACAACTACATCTGCTCTTTCCACAGCACTTACAGTACGTACAATCATATAGTGTTCTAAATCTTCTTTTATCTTACTCTTTCTTCTTAGACCTGCCGTGTCAATGAATACATATTCTTTTCCGTTATTCTTTACCGGAGTGTCAATTGCGTCACGCGTGGTTCCGGCGACATCTGAAACAATTACTCTGTTTTCACCAATAAGTTTATTTATCAGGGATGATTTTCCAACATTAGGTTTTCCAACAATTGCAATTCTTGGTCTATCATCATCCATTTCTTCTAATTCATTTTGATCAAAATAGGAAATGATTTTATCTAACATTTCGCCCATACCCAATCTGTTTGCTGCTGAGACTGGCACTGGATCACCAATTCCTAAATTGTAGAACTCATACGTATCATTCATAAACTTATTAAAGTTATCCACTTTATTTACTACTAAAATAATTGGTTTTCTTGACTTTCTGAGCATATCTGCAACTTTCATATCTGCATCAACAAGTCCTTGTTTTACATCAACCATAAAGAGAATTACATCCGCTGTATCAATTGCAATCTGAGCCTGTTCACGCATCTGAGACAGAATTACATCTTTACTATCCGGCTCTATTCCTCCTGTATCAATTAAAGTAAAAGATTGATTCAGCCATGTGATATCTGCATATATCCTATCTCTTGTAATCCCTGGTGTATCTTTAACAATTGCAATTTTTTCTCCTGCTAATGAATTAAACAAGGTGGATTTTCCAACATTTGGTCTTCCTACAACTGCAACAATTGGTTTTCCTTTTTTATTTCCCATTTTATACCATACCTTTCTAAAACATGTCTA
>CAZQTM010000104.1:0-4531 GCA_964595855.1 uncultured Lachnospiraceae bacterium
ATTTAAAATATCGTTTCAGTATGGAGCAATATATGAATCTTAAGAAACGTCTTACGATAACATTTATCACAATCATTTTTTTGCCGGTAATCCTGACCGTTATTGCGTTTTTATTTATAGGAATTTTTTTGTCATATAATTCTGACAGTGAGGAGGGATTTTATCCGATCAAGTATAGCTTTAGTTCGGATTCTATTTCGTCCTTTACGGAATTAACAGATGAAACATTTTATGAGTTACAGGCACAACTATCTATTGATCCTGCCCGTTTTGCAGACAAGGATTATCTGAACCAGATAAATGAAGAGCTAAAAGATTCCGCTTCCTATATTATTGTAAGAAAAGATAAAGCTATATACTATGTCGGGGATGGACATACGGCGAAATTTCTATTTGATAAATTACCTAAATACGGATTTTGTAATGCAAAAAGTGACGCTGGTTATTATTTTAAAGATTTGCGCAAACTGGTTAAGCAAATAGATTTTAATTTTCCAACAGGTGAGCAGGGAAGTCTTTTTATTGTTACAAAGATTAACAGTGTTGTATCATGGCATCTAGTTATTGATTTATTTGTAGCAATTATTTTCATATTGATTCTTACCAGTGTGATGCTGACCAGGTGGATCAATAAGGGAGTGTTTTACCCAATCAGACAGTTGAATGAGGCAATGCAAAGTATAGCAAAAGGTAATTTTGACTGTGATCTTCAAAATGATAATGATAAGGGAGAAATTGGTGAACTATTTCGAAGTTATGAGGATATGCGATTAAAGTTAAAAGAATCATCAGAAGAAAAAATTCAGGATGAAAAGCAAAATAGGGAACTGATCAGTAACATTACGCATGATTTAAAAACACCGATCACTTCGATAAAAGGATATGTGGAAGGTATTATTGATGGTGTCGCAGACACACCGGAAAAGATGAATAAATACATTAAGACAATATATACAAAAACAAATGAACTAGATCGTCTTATCAATGAGCTTACTTACTATTCAGGCATTGACTCGAATAGAATTCCATATAATTTTCACCGAATTAACGTTTCGGAATATTTTAATGATTGCGTGGAAGATGTAGGACTGGATTTGGAGTCTAAGAATATTCAACTTAATTACTCAAATCTGTTGCCATCGGATACAAGGATCATAGCGGATCCGGAACAGCTGAAAAAGGTTATCAATAATATTATTGGAAATAGTATAAAGTATATTGATAAAGAAAAAGGCATTATAGACATCAGGTTATTGGATGAAGTGGATTCCATCAGGGTTGAAATTGAGGATAACGGAAAAGGGATTGCAACAAAAGATATTGGAAATATATTTGAACGCTTTTATCGTACAGATGCTTCCAGAAACTCCGCACAAGGCGGAAGTGGAATAGGGTTATCTATTGTAAAGAAGATTATAGAAGACCACGGTGGATATATATGGGCTACCAGTAAAGAAGGGGAAGGTACCTGTATGCATTTTGTTATCAGAAAATACAGAGAGGCAGAGGAAACGGAAAATGAGCAAAATATTAATCATTGAGGATGAAGTCGCGATTGCAGATTTGGAGAAGGACTATTTAGAACTTAGTGACTTTGAAGTAGTAATTGAACATGCAGGGGATACGGGGCTTCTCAAAGCACTAAAGGAAGACTTTGATCTGGTAATACTTGATCTGATGCTCCCAGGCATGGATGGTTTTGAGGTATGTAAAAAAATCAGAGAAGAAAAGAATACTCCTATTTTAATGGTATCTGCAAAGAAGGATGATATTGATAAAATAAGAGGACTAGGTCTTGGAGCAGATGATTATATGACAAAACCTTTTAGCCCAAGTGAGCTTGTTGCAAGGGTTAAAGCACATATGTCAAGGTACCAGAGACTGGTGAGTACCAATCAGAAAACAAATGATATTGTTGAGATCAGAGGTATTAAAATTGATAAAACAGCAAGGCGAGTTTATATTAATGGGGAAGAAAAAACATTTACTACAAAAGAGTTTGACCTTCTTACATTCTTAGCTGAAAATCCGAACCATGTATATACGAAGGAAGAGCTGTTTAGAGAAATCTGGGATATGGATTCCATCGGTGATATTGCCACTGTTACTGTTCATATTAAGAAAATTAGAGAAAAGATTGAATTTGATACAGCCAACCCACAATATATTGAAACAATCTGGGGTGTTGGTTATCGTTTTAAAATATAATATAAGATGTATAACATTTATTAAGAATGGAAGAAAAGCAATATGTAATTTTATTCCATGGTATAAATTGGAGTGGCTGAAAAGCCCTTATTTCCTTGTTTTCCGTACTATTATAAAGTATTATAAAAAAAACACTTTGATGAAACTATATTATTATATAGTTTTTAAAAGTGTTTTTTTAAACTAACAGTATGGAGGGTTACTAGTGGAAAAGAAAGATTTTAAGCCTTACATTCCTGCCGATAAGGTTGTACCTGAATTCACAGTCATGTCGGTAGTTTTAGGTGCATTGCTTGCTATTGTATTTGGTGGGGCAAATGCATATCTTGGATTAAGAGTAGGAATGACAGTTTCAGCATCAATACCTGCAGCAGTTATATCAATGGGTATTATGAGAAAGATTATGAAAAGAGATTCTATCCTGGAAAACAATATGGTACAGACCATTGGATCAGCAGGTGAATCTTTGGCAGCAGGAGCAATTTTTACTTTGCCAGCTTTATTTATGTGGGCAAGTGAAGGTATCAGTGAAATGCCATCATTAGTAGAAATTGGTCTTATCGCAATTTGTGGTGGTATTCTTGGAGTTTTATTAATGATTCCTCTTCGTAGTGCCTTAATAGTAAAAGAACATGGTGTTCTTACTTATCCGGAAGGACAAGCCTGTGCAGAAGTTTTGATAGCAGGAGAAGAAGGTGGAACAAAGTCTACAACTGTATTTGCAGGACTTGGTATTGCAGCTGCTTATAAATTTATAGCAGATGGATTGAAGTTATTTCCAAGTGAAGTAGACTATACAGTAAATTCATATAAAGGAGCTGGTGTAGGAATGGATGTATTACCAGCACTTGCAGGTGTTGGATATATTTGCGGACCGAGGGTAAGCTCTTATTTACTTGCAGGTGGTACGCTGGCATGGTTAGTGATTATGCCGCTTATTGCTTTATTTGGAAGTGATCTAATTATTTATCCCGCTGACGTCACAATTGCTGAATTATGGGCAACCGGTGGTACTTGGGGACTTTGGAGTAAATATGTGCGTTACATCGGAGCAGGTGCTGTAGCTGCTGGTGGTATTATGAGTTTAATAAAATCATTACCACTTATTGTTCGTACATTTAAAGACGCAATTGGTGGTTATGGCAAGAATACAAAGAGTATGATTCGTACAGAACAGGATTTATCAATGAAGTTTATTCTTGCAGTGATACTTGCTGTAGCAATTTTCATGTGGTTCATCCCAGCTATTCCGGTTAGCTTTATGGGAGCATTAATTATTATCATATTTGGATTTTTCTTTGCAACCGTATCATCCCGTATGGTAGGTCTGATTGGTTCTTCTAATAATCCGGTATCAGGAATGGCAATTGCCACTTTACTGATCTCAACCCTTCTGTTAAAGACAACAGGAACAGTTGGTTCCCAAGGCATGATTGCATCGATTACAATCGGTTCCATTATTTGTATCATTGCTGCAATAGCCGGAGATACTTCACAGGATTTAAAAACAGGATTTTTAGTTGGTGCTACACCTAGAAAGCAACAAATTGGAGAAATAATTGGTTGTCTTGTTTCTTCAGTGGCAATCGGTGGAATTTTATATCTGTTAAATGCAGCATGGGGCTATGGTTCTTCTGAACTTCCTGCACCACAGGCAACACTTATGAAGATGGTAGTAGAAGGCGTTATGGGAGGAAATCTTCCATGGGCACTTGTATTCACGGGTGTATTTATTGCAATCATGGTTGAAATATTGGGAATTCCGGTATTACCATTTGCAATTGGTTTGTATCTGCCAATTCATTTATCAACACCTATTATGGCAGGTGGGTTAATCCGATTCTTCTTAGAAAAGAAGAAATACTCATCTGAAAAGGCGAAAACGGAAAGTGTTCAATCAGGTGTTCTGTATACGTCAGGTATGATTGCAGGAGAAGGAATTATCGGAATATTACTGGCAGTATTCGCTATTATACCATTTAAGAATAGTACATTAGGAGAATTTATTAATATCTCAGATAAAATTAGTTTGGGTAATATAGGAGGTCTGGTATTTTTTGGTCTCTTGTTGCTAACAATATTGAAATATACAGCTTTTAATAAAAAATTAGAAAAATAATCATAAAAAGACTGGCAGCATAAATTGCTGTTCAGTCTTTTTTAGTATTAGAGATTTTGGAGGAATTATGAAACAGAAAAAGGAAAACTTTCTTGATTTTATTCCAGTTATCAATCCGGATAATACATGGGGAGATAAGAATAAAAAACGTGTAACGGTTCATATGGTTAACAAGGGATTTTTTAATCGTGTTGCACAAATTTT
>CAZQTM010000104.1:4631-6944 GCA_964595855.1 uncultured Lachnospiraceae bacterium
GATATTCAAATAAAGGAGAAACAAAATGCCAGTACTTGATAACTTACAACCCAAAAAGGTTTTTCATTACTTTGAAGAAATCTGTAGTATCCCACATGGGTCGCGTAATACAAAACAGATTAGTGACTACTGTGTAAAATTTGCAGAAGAACATGGCTTAGAATATTATCAGGATAACGATAACAATGTAATTATTATTAAAGAAGCTTCAAAAGGCTGTGAAAATATCGAACCTGTTATTATTCAGGGGCATCTTGATATGGTTTGCGAAAAGGTGCCAACTTCTGATATTGATATGGAAAATGAGGGACTTAAGATAGGTATAGATGGAGATGAGATATATGCTGATGGTACTACACTTGGCGGTGATGATGGTATTGCAGTTGCAATGGCATTGGCAGTTCTTGATGATGATACTCTTACTCATCCCAGAATTGAGGCAGTATTTACGGTCGATGAAGAAATCGGAATGCTTGGCGCAGTTACAATAGATGTTTCTCCATTAAAGGGGAAACGTCTTTTGAACATTGATTCTGAAGAGGAAGGCATTTTTACCGTAAGTTGTGCAGGCGGAAACGTTGCAAAGTGTACACTACCATTAAAAGGAAACCAGTACTCTGGTGAAGCCATTTTGATAACCATTACCGGACTTAAAGGTGGACATTCCGGAGTAGAAATCAATAAGGGTAGAGCGAATGCCAATGTATTGATGGGACGCCTTTTACAGGAAGTGAAAAAAACATGTGGTCTAAGAATACTTTCTGTGGATGGAGGTTTAAAGGATAATGCAATACCAAGAGAATCTAAGGCCGTTGTCGCAGTGGATTGTTCGAATACTTTATCAGAAATAATACAAAAATATAAAACCGTTTTTAAGAATGAATATAGTACAGCGGATTCGGATATATCCGTGACATATGAGAACATCAATGTAACAGATAAAATTCTTCAAGATGATGATACAACAAATAAGGTTATTTATCTGCTTGATTGTCTTCCAAATGGAATACAGGCTATGAGTATGGATATAGAAGGACTGGTTCAAACATCATTAAATATGGGTATTGTAAACACACTCACAGACAGTCTTGAAATTTCATTTTGTGTTCGAAGCAGTGTAGATACACAGAAAGAGATGCTAAATCGCAGACTGGATGAGATGATGACGATGATAGGTGGACAAACGGCTATTTGTGGTGATTATCCGGGGTGGGAATATAAAAAAGATTCTTCGTTACGAGAACTTTTGATTCGGATTTATGAAGAACAATATGGAGAGAAACCAAGAGTCGAGGCAATTCATGCTGGTGTAGAATGTGGTATGTTTGCAGGAAAGATACAGGATTTAGATTGTGTATCGTTTGGACCCAATTTAACTCAGATTCACACTGTCAGAGAAAGAATGAGTATCTCCTCAGTCGAACGAGTATACAAGTTTTTGTTAGAAATTCTAAAAAGAATTCAGTAGCATCAAAAGTGTTAAGGGGGAGACAATGAAGATTGTACAGGAAGATAAAAACTTTTTGGTTATTAACAAGGATGCAGGTTTAGCAACGCAGACAGCAAAATTGGGAGAGAAAGATTTATTTAGTGAAGTGAAAAACTATATGGTACAAAATGGAGAAAAAGGTGACCCCTACCTTGCTATAATCAACAGACTGGATCAGCCTGTAGAAGGACTGGTCCTGTTTGCAAAGAACAAAGAATCAGCATCTAGCTTAAGTGCCCAGCTTAACGCAGGAAAGATGGATAAAAAGTATTTGGCTGTTGTTTATAGAGAGGTTAAGGAAAGAACGGGACAACTTACCGATTACATGATAAAAAACAGAATGACGAACTTGTCCGAAATTGTAACCAGTAAAAATAAAGATGCGAAGAAAGCGGAGCTGGTATATAATGTTATTTGCTCATGTAATGGAAGTACTCTTGTTGAAATAAAGTTATTAACTGGCAGGCATCATCAGATAAGAGTTCAGTTTTCCCATTTAGGATTCCCACTTTTGGGAGACTTAAAATATGGGTCAAAGGAAAGTATTGCATACGGAAGAGAAAAGGGGATTCGTGTTATTGCTCTGTGCGCATACAAATTATCATTTTATTATCCAGGTACTGAAAAAATGGTTACTTATCAAATAGAACCAAATCATCAGATAATCCGGGAGATGTATAGGGGGGAAGTAATTGATTAATCGATTAAAGAATTATGTTCTATGGATTTATCTTTTTATTATGTTAGGATTTTTTCCTTTGTTCTATAAGAAACAATATGTGAATATGGGTGACGGAAAATATAATGTTTTTCTGATAAGTTCC
>CAZQTM010000105.1:0-3366 GCA_964595855.1 uncultured Lachnospiraceae bacterium
TGTAACATCAAGTAAAGCCATATTATGCATCCTCCCTTCCGGTCTTCTTTTTCATAATGACATTTTTAATAGAATATTTTTCTCTAAATTCTCTGGCCTTAGGGCTCCAGTTAAAGAGCATCATAACAATCAGTACAATTGAGTATATTAACATTCTGTAATCGCTAAAGCCACGTAAAAGTTCAGGAAGTACCGTTAGGATTACTGCTGCAATCATGGAACCTCTGATATTCCCAATACCACCTAATACAACATATACAAGAATCATAATCGACATGTTATATCCAAAATTCTTTGGTAAAGCTGTCAATGTTGACAGATTATGTGCATACAATGCACCTGCAGCTCCTGCTAATGAAGCGGAAATCGAAAAAGCCATTAACTTATATTTGGAAATGCTGATTCCGATGGATTCCGCTGCTATACGGTTATCACGTACTGCCATAACAGCACGGCCTGACCTGCTATGAACAAAATTGATTATAATGAAAAGAGTGATTAACAATATAATAATTCCAATGGTAAAGGTTGCATTATTAGGGGTTCCGGTAATACCCTGGGCACCATTTATGATAACTTTCCCGTCTTCCATAAGATTAAGGGAAGCAGCATCCTTTATAGAAAAATGAAATCCCGTGCTATCCTTTCCAACATACAAAACATTAATAATATTCTTTATAATTTCACCAAATGCCAGCGTAACAATTGCAAGGTAATCTCCACGCAAACGCAATACCGGTATTCCGATTAATATTCCAAATACAGCTGCCACAAGTGCACCGATTAAAATTGCAATAACAAATCGAATGACACCATTTGTAATCGTTTCTTTCGTACACATGGAAAAAAATGCAGAGGCAAAAGCACCAACACACATGAAACCGGCGTGTCCAAGACTCAATTCTCCTAATATACCAACTGTTAAATTAAGGGATACTGCCATAATTGCATATACACAGAGTGGAACTAACAATCCCTTAAAAAGACTGGAAATGGATCCGGTAGCTACCATAAGCTGCATTATAATATAAAAAGCAATTACTATGCCATATGTGATGATATTGTTTAATGTTGTCTTCTTTATTTTCGTCTTCATCATATTCACCTAAACTTTCTCGTTCATCTTTTTGCCAAGAATACCCGTAGGTTTTACCAATAACACAATAATCAGAACAGAAAATACAATTGCATCTGCCATCTGTGAAGATATATACGCTTTACTTAAGTTTTCAATAACACCTAAAAGAAGACCACCAATTAATGCCCCTGGTATGGAACCAATACCACCAAAAACTGCAGCAACAAATGCTTTGATTCCAGGCATTGCACCTGTATATGGATTAAGTGTGGGATATGCCGAACAAAGTAATACTCCTGCTATTGCTGCGAGTCCGGAGCCTATTGCAAACGTAAGTGAAATAGTACTGTTCACATTAACGCCCATAAGTTCTGCAGCACCTTTATCCTCTGAAACAGCTAACATTGCCTGCCCAGCTTTCGTCTTCTTGATAAACAGAGTAAGACAGATCATGATAATAATACATGCAATAATGGTAGCCTGTGTTTCCCCAGATATCATGATTTTTCCTTCTGCTAAAGAAATAGACGGAATATTCACTACAGATGTAAATAATTTTGTATCACTTCCAAATATAATTAGTGCCATGTTCTGTAATAAATAACTTACACCAATTGCGGTAATCAAAACTGCCAGTGGTGTTGCCTTTCGAAGTGGCTTATATGCAATCTTCTCTATCACAATTCCCAGAGCTGTACAAACAATTATGGAAATCAACACAGCTAAAAGAGGAGACATACCTAGCGTAGTAATTGCTGTAAAAGCCACAAATCCCCCAACCATAATAACATCACCATGTGCGAAATTAAGCATTTTAGCAATGCCATATACCATGGTATATCCAAGGGCTATGATAGCATAAACACTACCTAAACTTATTCCGTTAATCAAGTAGGAAACAAAACTCATAAAAACCTCCACTTCCAGTTTCGTCATTCGACTCTCATCCGAAGACTCGAATAACACTCGGATAACGAAACCATTGTTTATCTTCTTATTATAGGAAAAAGGGTTGCCATAAGCAACCCCTTTTTGAGTCTATAATGTCATTAATATCAAACAATTTATTCCATTGCTACATATGCACCATTTGTAATCTTAACAGCCTTTGGTGCTTTATTAACTTCACCATCAGCAGTCCATGTCATACCGGTACCGGTAAGTCCATCTACTGAAATTTGTGGCATTGCAGTTTTTAATGCTTCACAAATATCTGATACACTCATATCTGCTGTTGCACCACTCTTTTCAATTGCTGCTTTGATGATATATATTGCGTCATATGCATCTGCTGCAAACTGATTAGGTGTTTCACCATATTTCTCTTTGTATTTTGTTACGAAATTCTTAGTAAGATCATCGGATGCATCTGCTGCGAAAGGAGTTAATAACATAACACCTTCTGCTAATTTTGTATCAAAGTTTTCTACACCAAGGATACCATCTAAACCATCACAGCCAAAGAAAGTCGGAGCAAATCCCATACTGTCAGCCTGTTTTAAAATAAGTGTTGCTTCCTGATAATAAATGGGAAGAAAAACAAGTTCAGCTCCATTATCTTTTGCTTTTAATAACTGTGTTGTAAAATCTGTTTTATTATCTGCAGTAAAAGCTTCTGTTGCTACAACTTCTATACCCTGATTCTTTGCTTCCTCAGCAAATTTCTCATAAATACCTGAAGAATAAACATCAGAGCTGTCGTAGATTACAGCTACTTTTGAAGCCAATTTATTCTCACCAATGTACTGTGCACTAGCTTTTCCCTGGTTAGGATCAGAAAAACATACACGGAAAGCATTATCATACTGAACACATGGAACAGCAGATCCTGAAGGAGTTAATTGGAACATATTATCTTCCTTTGTCTTTTCTGTAACTGCTACACAAGGTGTTGATGTTACAGTTCCCATTAATATCTGCATATTCCAGTCTTTTAATGTATTGTAAGCATTTACTGACTTCTCAGCATCATGCTCATCATCTTCGAATTTGAATACTAATTGAGTTCCGTTTACGCCACCTGCTGCATTAATCTCTTCAACAGCAAGTTCTGCAGCATTCTTTACAGCCTGACCATAAACAGCAGCACCACCTGTTACAGGGCCAATACCACCAATTTTAAATCCTTCTCCATCTGCAGTCTGTGTAGTTCCTGTTGCATCCGTTGCATCTGGTGATGTTGCTTTATTTCCACAACCAGCAAGTAATGAAGCAACCATTGCAAGTGTCAATAATAAACCTGTTACTTTTTTCATAATATTACCCTCCATATTTTTAATATACAATAA
>CAZQTM010000105.1:3466-6939 GCA_964595855.1 uncultured Lachnospiraceae bacterium
ACGCAAGAATAAATAAACCATCAATTGGCATTTCACTCCATATTCCGATTGCAAGAAGGAAATAACATACACATACGATGATTGCAAAGTAACCACCGTGCGAATCTTCCAGTATCTCGAGCTTTTTCTCTCTCGACTGATGTGAACAAAGTGCATCTACCGTTCTAAAAAAACCATCCAGATGTGCTCCCCCGGATAAAATACTAGGCAAAACTGCTCCCACTACTGCAGGTAAAACTGCATAGTCACACAAATAAGGATATGCAATAGCCCATCTGCTAATAATAAATCCAATAATTGCTCCTATAAAAGGAATAAACACTAATATGTATGCCGTGTTCTCTTTATTTCGCTCAAGCTGATTCTTTGGGCTGATAGAATAAGTAGAGAAGGCCATTAAAAAACTATTCCATATACTTTTCATACTGTTCCTTTCATTTTAGCACCAATATCCTTATTCAATGGTAACGTCCTGGCCATATTCATCCCAAACTATACATATCCACGTCTTTCCCGGATTCAGAGTGATGGGATTTCCATTTAAATCAATATACTGAGCAGGTGAATTATCAGCTTCCCGCTTCCATGTTCCTTCAACCATTTTACCATCGGTAAAGACCTGTACCTTATAACCGTTATCACCATGACACCCGAAGGCCAGATAATCTTTATCATCCCGTACCTCTCCATGGCAATACTGGAATATAACATTGGTAACAGCTAACTGATTGCCGGTGAGCTCATCAATATGCTTGTCTCCATACTGGAAACGGTAATATAAATGATCCTTTTCATTGTATTCGAATCTGGCTTGCACTTTACTGTATCCATTTGCAGCATTTGAAGTCTTACCACCTGGGTATAAAACTGTTGCATTTGCACTATTTGTATTTGTTTGATTAGAACCATCCTTATTAAAAGTAAACTTAGACTGATAATCATCTTTTAACGTTGTACGATACCCAAACTTTTTAATATCTTTTAAAAGACCTTCTGCCCCAAGATAAACATTGTGCGGTGCTTTGCGGTCCGATGTTCTATAAAACGTATTCGGAGCAGGTCTGTCAATACCAGAAACCGCACCACTAATATTATCTACACGATCAGAATTCAGTAAATCACCAACATATGGCGTTGCTTGTCCAAAATGTGCATAAATTGAATCATACTCTAATGCAAAATAGACAAAATAATCACGACTGCTCCGAATGGAACCTATCTTTTCCATATTATCATAATCTTCGAAAATTCCCATCAGTCTCGTAATTCTGCCTTCAACTGGTGCTTCATATATAATTGCTGCATCTTCAGTACCTGACTGAGGACAACCTTCTTTTATATTATTAAGCATGACAGCAAGTGGTCTTTCGTTCTTCACTGTTTCTGTGACGGGCAATCCGGTAAGATAGCTATATGCTGTTAGTTCTTCCTGTTCCTGCGTATTTTCTTCTTCCTGCGTAGTCTGAACTTCTGTGGATGATGCCTGTGCCAAACCGCAGGCTGATAGCATCATGGTTGCCAGCACACATAGAACTCCTATTGCTGTCTTTTGCATCCCTTCATTCTCCCCAAAAAAATATTCTATTATATCATGTTATTTTACATCTGCATTTATAAAAAATCTACTTCTTTTTCTATTTCCATTTCTTTTCTGCATATTTAGGCTTCAACTCATTATATGTAATTTCGAACAAATTCGAAGAATCAGATTGCCTTTTGGCATTCCGGCCAATTCCTTTTTACTTATCGCACCAATTTTCATAATAACAAAGAAATATACAATTGCAGCAATCATAACAGAAATCATGACACAAACAGCATTGATAATTCCGGAAATCTCCATCTGTGGATCCTGATAGATTAGTCTAAATAATTTATTCAGTCCGTAATTCGTAAAAAAAGCTGCTACTCCCATCCAGAAAGATGCCACTAACGGTAGCACAAACGTTCTCATTACTTCCTGCTTATAACCCAATTTTCTTTTGACTGCAATTCCATTTAAAATACACATCATAAAGGAATAAACAATCGTTGCAATACAAAGTGCGTAAAGATCTAACTTGGTATTAAGTAGTAACACAACCAGTAAACCTGCCTGAATAGCTAATGAAATGGCAGCATTAATAACCGGTATGTTTACATTTCCTGTGCCCTGTAAAACTGCATTGCTTAATGTTGATAATCCATAAAATACTACTGTAACACATAAAACCTGAATTAAAAATGAAACGGTTTCAAGAGATGCTCTCTGTGGATACAATAACATCGTGACAGGTTTTGCAAGTGCGAATAAACCAACAGCGGATGGAATTGAGATTAACATCGTAACCTTAATTGCTTTTGCAATCCTTTTATTTGTTTCTTTATATTCCTTCCTTTCATAGGTGCCCGCTATTGTAGGAATAATGGCAGCAGACATGGCTGATGATAAAGCAATTGGTATGTTGACTATTTGCATTGACTTACCGGAAAATAATCCATAACTGGTAGTCGCCTGTTTTTCTGTTAATCCATAAACAATCTGCATTATTTCCTGATATATTTTTAAATTAGATGCCGTACTCAAATTGTAAATGCAGGTGCTTAAAACAACTGGAGTCACCATGCAAACAATTATCTTTCCTATTTCTTTATAATTTAGTAACTCTTTTGTCTGATCTGCTTTGATTCTTTTATGAATCATTTTCTTGTTTAATAAATATACACATAACATAAAGATTAGTGCAATAATTACACCGCTTCCAGTACCCAATGCACTGCCAATTGCTCCATATATTGCCTGGGTAGTTGTGTCCTTGGAAATGACAAGCTGCATCAGTAGAAACGCTGCAAGTATACTTACGATAGCATTTAATATTTGTTCAATAATCTGGGACAGGGAAGTCTGCACCATTGTTCTATGTGCCTGAAAGTATCCCCTTAGTGTACCTAGAATTCCAGAGAAAAAAATGGTAGGTGCAAATACTCTTAATACCATAGCAGAATTATGTCCTACGAACCACTCGGCACCGACAAAGCAGATAATACTTGCGATACCTCCCATAATTACGACATAGATAATGGAACCTATAAATAATCTATGGGCATTCCTATATTCCTTCAATGCCAGTCTGGCTGCTATCACTTTTGAAATTGCGGAGGGAATACTATAGGAAGATACTAATAATATAATTGTATATATGATGTATGCCGTATTGTAGTACCCATTGCCTTCATCCCCGATGATTGCAACCAAAGGGCTTCTATATAAAATTCCAATTATTCGTACAATGATTCCGGCTACTGCCAGAATACCGGCCTGCATAATAAAACCATTATTTTTATTTTGGTCCACCCTCCACCTCCGTCGGATGCCATGAAACTACATGTTAAAAGATAGAAAAGCGTCTCTTATAACATATAAGAGACGCTATAAAACTTATTCATAGATTATATGACGAATTTCTTAACAATTCAATCCTTTATTGATTATA
>CAZQTM010000106.1:0-6902 GCA_964595855.1 uncultured Lachnospiraceae bacterium
ACCAACGACGCCGTTGTTATAGCAGCCGAGACCCGCACATCCTCTCCGGTCCGCATTCTCCGTTCCCCCGACACACTCATGCACGTGCGTCTTCATGGACTTTTCCCCTGTGGCGAGGGAGCAGGCTATGCAGGAGGCATAGTGTCAGCCGGCGTTGACGGCGAGCGTTGCGCCGATAACTGTGCCGAATGGTTGCAAAAGTCATTTTAATCGCACTATTAACTTTTTTTATTGCTTTTCTTTGCAACTTCCTCATGTCCACTTTTAATTATTCTAGACGGAATTACTCCATTTTTCTCTTCTCCTTTATCTTGAAAAAAAGAAAGGGTGTTAGACGTAATCGTATCTGACTGTACCTCTCCTTTATAAATACCTACTACTGAAACATGTCCCATCAGTATATCATCAATATTATACTTATTTTCAAATTCAGCTTGAGCCTCCATGGGAATTTTAACAATGATTTCTTCATTATTTTCTAGCTTACCAACCATAATATATGCATAATCCTGTAACATCGAATTGATAATATTATTAACATCCATTCCTTCGACTCTTAACCCTTTAAGTGCATCTCTCTTTAAAAGCAAAAATTGTCTTAATGCTTCCTCATCAAGCAAACGCATTTTAACGTTATCTACTTTAATCAAATCTCCCTCACTAAGATTTGTTACGCTCAATGTTTTTTTACAAAACCCAATTATCCTTCTTAGTAAAATAGATTTTGTTGTTTGAACTTCTATTGATTCAACAACCTTAGCATTGGAAATAATTTTTTCACTTGAATTCGATCCCATTGATGCTTTTACTGAATTTAAAAAATGTTTATTACCTTTCAATGACAAACTTGCATCTACCATATATGTATCTTCTAGTCCATTACTCTTTTCTTTTTGAACAGACTTCACCACTTGGTTGTCTATCATCATCGCAATTTCATATACCTTAGAAAAATTCAAATAATAGACATTAAAATCTTTAAGATTTTCTTCATTATCTTCTAGTTTTTCCATACTATCCTTTCCTAACCTATACAGCAAATTTTTCAAATTCACTTTCACTTAATGTAATTCCACTTTTAGCAAGACGATCTGCTCTTGAAATATATATTTGCTTAACTAGTACTTCTTTATCTGAATCCATTCCGTAATGTAATAATCTATGGCATATTGGACAAAGACACACAACATTTGCATAAACATCCAAACTTTTATTAAATTTTTTTTGATTACACATAGGAATTGCATGGTGACCTTCCATATATGGGTGACCAGTACTCTTAGCAATAAAGGTACTGTGACAAGAATCTATCTCACATGAGTAATCAGCAGATTCGATTGTTTGTGTTTTAATGATTGACGATCTATGCCATTTTTGAATCTCATTAGTTACGACATTCTCCACAGGCATTTCTATATCCAATAATTCTATTGTTTCATGAATATTTCTAAACCCTTCTCCAGATGCAAATTTGAAATAATTATTCATACCAGCACTATACATCTGATGCCCTCTTTTATCTAGCTCGATAAAGTCATTATCACTTTTTAAAAATGTTCTAATGATTTCCAATTCTCCTATTTCTGAAATCTCATAGATAGATTTCTCAACCATTCCTTTATCTGCAAGGTATCTCGTAATATGATTCAATGCATCAATGTAATGATTCACAGTTGAATCTTTGACCTGTCGTACATTTTTTAAATATCTCACATAATATTCTTTCAACGTATATAAATCTGACATCTCTGCATTCTCCTTATTAAGAGTTATTCTGAATCAAATATTTCTGATAATTGTTCTTCCATCTGTCTAATTAAATCTACAACAAGAGCATTTCCCATCATAAATCTTCTTTTATTCAAAGGCATTTGAATGATTTCTCCGTTTACAATGCAATTTTTTGTATGGTCAGTTGGAAATCCCTGAATCCTTTCTGCTTCATTTGCAGTCAATAATCTGATTTTCCCTGTCTTTTTATCTTTTACAATATGTGTAGTTCTACTAAAGCTACCTTCAGAGGTCAGCATAGTTCTCGCTGGCTTATCATAAGCATCTATCATTGGAATCGCACCTTCTGAAAAGATATATTCATGTCCCGTGGCCGCTTTTCTTGGTAACTTCTTTGCACCTTTCAGATATTGCCACGTTTGTCTCTCTTCTTTTGATAAGCGTTCTTTAGATTCATCACTATGAGTTATGTCTGGGTATGTATAATATAACTTCTCCTCTGGAATAAAGTACTTACTGTCAACATCGCCTTCATCCATTATGTCACCTAGTGTAATCTGTTTTCCATCATATACTGGAAGTGTCTTAACTGTATAAATTACTCCATCTTTCATTACACCAGAATTTTCAAACAGAAAACTAAAATGATCTGATAAATCACCAAGTCCTTTGGGAAGCTCTTCAATCTGTAATTTCTTTGAATCAACAGTAGCAACCTCAAAACTTTTTGCAAAAAAACCTTTTTCCGAAATCAACTTTCCCATACTTATACGATGTAATTCCACACCAAAATTAGAATCATACTTTATTGCAGACTCTATTTTCTTTGCATAACTTGTATCATTCTTATACGCAAAAATAAAAGTCCTGCGCCTTCTCTGCTGATATCCATAATCCGCAGCATTTATAACACGCCATTCTACTGTATATCCTTCATCTCTAAAACATGCAAGTATAATTCCAAAATCTCTTCCTCGCTGTTTTGCAGGAGATTTTATCAATCGATCCACATTTTCTAATAGAACAAATGGAGGCTTCTTTACTTCCAGAATATCTCTGATTGACCACCAAAGAACGCCTTTCTTTCCTTCTAGTCCTTTTGAAGTTGCTAATGATGAAGCAACGGAATAATCTTGACAAGGAAATCCTCCAACTAATAAATTGAAATCTGGTAAGGAAGACTTTTCTACATCCTCAATATTTTCGTTTGTTGTATCAGCTCCATTATTATCCAGACATGTTCCAAAATGGTATACATAGCAATCATGAGCATACTGCGTGTTTTTTTCTGCAGGTTCCCATTGGCTAAACCATTTTGTTTCCCACTTCTCTTCTTTTTTTGTATCTTCTATATTTTTTATATTATTTAATCCGCATCTAAATCCGCCCACGCCTGCAAATAATTCGCATACTGTTTTGTTCATTTAGGTTCGTCCTCCAACTATTTTTTTGTATTATATCATTTTTTTTCCTATTGATCAACCATGTATTATTATAGCATGGTAGCCTAATTGGATCAACCTATATTTCTTGTATGAATCGCTTTTCAAGCTGTGAAAGAATGTATGTATTATTGAGCCAAAAGCATTGCTTTGGATACTTTCTACCATCTGGTAAATCGAATGTATCATTTGCATTCTGTGCATGTGGTCTTACATGGCACACCGCATTCTCAGATGCTTTTGGAAAATTGTTATACTTGATTCCATTTCTTTCCGTAATCTGCAATCCCTCCGATATTACTTTTTTTGTATTTGACCATACTTTATATACTTCATTCTGTAAATCTTCATAAGGAATATTCCAGAACTGACATCCTTTAAGTACAAGTTCATCTTCTTCATTAAATTTATAGACAATAAATAAAAATCTTGTTTCTTCCAAGTATGTTCCGAATGTTGACTCTTCCCAGTTCTCCTGGATTAATTCTGTAAATTTGAAAGTAGGAAATGACATGCTCTCTTTGATTTTATTGTTCTTTCCAATTCGAATTGTTTTAACAACTATATTTGCCTTTTCAAATTCTTCTGCATGGTTTCCCTTTATACCAAGTATTCTATAAGCAATCATGGCTTCCAAATTTTTAGGTTTCTTCTCTACGGATATTTGAAATTCTATGCATAAATCTTTTACAGTATATCCACGATACTTTTCTATTTTTTCAACTACATAATCTTCAAAAGAATCAACTACATCGCCATTAACAATGGGTTCATACGTATTTTCTCCAGGAATAATATATCTATTAAGAACATATGTCATATAAGAATTCTTAAAGGAAAAAGCTCTTGGTTTTGCTAATTCCTTACTATAAGGTTGTCTTCTACGGTCTTCAGATGTCGAAGCCTTCGTAGCAGCCCCCAAATACATAGTGTCTCCTTCAGATAATTCATGCGCCTTTCCTGATTTAATTTTTTTAACTATGACATCGTAATCGTGCTTAATAATCTTTATATCCTGTTCTGGTGGGGTAAAAAGTCTTACAAAATTTATCTGATAATCTACATTAAATTTCGCTTCCTTCGAGTAAAGGTAATACACCAGCAAGATTAGTTTGGCTTTTGTCCATAGATGTCCTGTCTCGAATTCTTCGTTAACCACAGCAAAATAATCTATCATAGTAAGTATTAGACGTTCTTTTGCAACAATCTTTCCATTCGGATTTTTTTTGTATGGAGTCACCTTTAGTTCCACTCCAGCTTCGTAAAAATCTGGACGCGAATCGCTATTGCAATTGTAATGAAAGAATCTTTTTTCAATAATTTGCCCTAAATTACCCTTATTACGCTTATTTTCGATTTCACATGCCGCTCCATATGCTGATGCTTCCTCGTTTATCATTGACGTTGCTATTACATCCTCATCAATGATTTCTTGAAATGTTTTACCAATCAATTTCTGTGCATATGCTTCTATTGAGGAAGGACTTTTTTTATCGTAATCTAAGTAATACATCATTCTTCGCCTCTTATATTTTGTATTTGTTTTTACTCCTAAAGAATTGAACCAAAAATAATATTTAAATCTTCTTCTGAAGTGTACACAGGCTCCAATTCTTGATTATCAATTGCTGTTAACATTATTTGCTCTTTCTCTTGCAAACGGAAATACACTTTTTCATCCATAGAATAAGGAACTTTATCCATTTCAAAAATATTTTGTAAATAGAAATATTGCGTGTACTGATTTTGAGGAAGACCTAAACGGTGTATTCTATCTTTTGACTGTAAAAGATGCACTAAATTATAGCTATACTCAAAATAAACAGCGTCATGGCAAATGGAATGTAACGAAACAGATTCAGCCAATGTATGCGGATTTGTAATCATAACTTCAAACCGACCGGCTCTAAAATCATCAATTAATTGTAATCTATCCTCTAACTCTACTTCTCCCATAATATATTTCGCTGATATACCTTCATCCAATAATAATTTCTGAATACTTCTTATTGAATCTTTAAAGATACACCATACAATAACTTTTTTCCCCTCTTCAACCAATTTTTTTACTAGGTTAATGCAAGCCAATTTTTTTGATGATATATTAACATCTTGGATTGCAGTAAGTATTTCTTTTGAATAATCTACAAAATCGATATTGTCTATGTTATCAGTTATCTCTAAAATACTACTAAAAGCATTAATATCTAATGCTTGAAGAAGCATTTTAGGGTTGGATTCAAGTTGTAATAAACGGATAAACAATGCAAGCTTATTACGCCTAAACATCTGGCATACCACATCAAAGATTCGTTGCTCCGCTTTTGACACCCGTATAGCTTGTACAATATCATTGTTAGGCGGAGGAACTTGCAATTCTTCTTTTGTTGTTCTACAAAAGAACGGTTGAATTCGCTCGTTAATCATTTCCATATCTGTTGGTAATGGATTCCTTAGCAAAGAAACATCAAATCCAAAAAACTCTTTATATTCATCATTATACAAAATATGTAATAGATTATATAAATCGAGATAACTGTTTGGTATCGGCGTTCCGGTCATTGCGATTGTGTAAGATGAATACTTTGATATTTCTATTGCTGCACTTGCTCTTTGACCATTTATTCCTTTAACTTTATGTACCTCGTCAAATACTAAAAGTGTTTTATCTTCTACAATATGTTCTATCTCTTCTACATATGTTTCTAAACATTCATAATTAAAAAGGAAAAGATTGCAATTATCCGTTTCGTATTTCAATTTGAATTTTTTCTGATTTGGTGATTTGTAAGATGAATCTTGTATATTAAAATATTTCAGTTCCTGCTTCGAACCAAAACAAGCACAAAATTCATCTATCCAAGAACCAAACGCGTTTTTTGGTCCAATCATTACTATCCTTTTAACTAAATCATTAATTTTCAAAAAGCTATATACCGCCAAAGCTGATGCCGTCTTTCCAGATCCTGGAACAGAAAAATTACCGGATTTACTCATAGCGAACATAAAAAAGGCATCTTGCATTTGCTTGTCTCTTAATTGTCTTTCCATAGATTCATCAACAATTTTTTTAAATTTTAGATACCGCTCATCAAGGCGTTCTGCATCAGTTTTTAGTTCTATTCCTAATTTTGATCTCTTTTCAATATAAAGATTTCTTGAATCAATATATTCTTTTAGTCTGGATGTCATATAATACTCATGGTCCACTATTTTTCTTTTTAATAATTCGTTTATTTTCATATAATCTGTATAACATAAATCTGTTTGAAAATAGATTATACCATTTTCAATTTTATCTACTTTATGTGAAATACGAGATTTATAAAACATTTTGTTTGTAAACCAGGTTGTACTTTCTGTATTAAAATGTAGTAGTAATTGTCCATCATAATCTAATATAACCGCATCTTGTTTCAGTAACACATCTTCCACTATTATTTTTCCTTTATTATGCTTAATAATTTCATTTATAACTACCCTGTCCGCAGGTAAAACAACCAAATCATCTTTTTGATTATTCCATAGCTTTTCAAATTCTTCTTGTGATTTCCTTATACCCTCTGAATAAAAGCCATTTGAATCAAGCCAATTGCATACCACCTGAAAGGACTCATAATTATTTTTTATTGCAGCTGCGGTTTCATTATTAGAACCACGAAAACAGATTGCATTCCCTTGATTATCTGTTAATATTCCGCATTTGTCATGAAAAATCCCTGATGTTTT
>CAZQTM010000107.1:0-6882 GCA_964595855.1 uncultured Lachnospiraceae bacterium
CGAATTTAACGGTTTTCAGAGCAAAGTGTAGAAAAAGCGTAGAAAAATGACTAGCGAAATAACCTTAAGATACTTTAGTTCCCGGCATTTTTAAGAATATAAACCACAGCATTTCCTACCATTGACACACAATTAAATTCAACCGGTTGGAACAGAAATTCTTTTCTTCTGTTCTTGTGTTGCCAATGGAGGTTACTTATGAAAACAGACTACTCGTACTTGCTGGAGGAATACCCTCCAATTATCAGTATGGATCAATTATATAAAATCTGTCATGTCAGCAAGAGAAAGGCAAAATGGCTTTTGGAGCATGGCGTTATCCCCTGCAAGGACAGTGGGAAAAAGACGAGGCGGTTCACCATTAGAATGATTGATGTGGTTCAATATCTTCAGAGATTGGATGCTGGAAAAATAAAGACCGTACCTCCATCCGGAACATTCTCCTCTCATAGACCTAAAAGAAAGATTAGCTATGTAAAAGTAAATACTACAATATTTACAGCCTTCCTCAAAAAGCAGTGGATAACGGAACCGGATGCGATAACTATAGAACGGGCAAGTGTTTTATTAGGTTACAATAAGTCTACTATTAGCAAGTGGATTAAGACAAAAAAATTGAAGGCAGTTGCCTACCAGCGAAGCTACTTAATCCCCAAGGAGTGGTTGATAAAATATCTCGTACAAACTGTTAATGAGAATTGTGGAGCCAAATCACAGAAACACATGAGTTTGATTAGTCAATGCAAGGAAAAATAATTATACAATTTTCGCTTGCTATTTTTTGATATTTCGGCTAAAATATGATTGGTACAAATATTTGCCGAAAGGAGTGCCTTCATGGATTATATTAAAAGAAATATGGAGGATGTATTTCTCAAATTGAATGAACAGTATCCTGCCATTTTAATTACGGGCCCTCGTCAGGTTGGTAAAACAACGATGCTCCAAAAATTAATTGAGCTTGAGGGACGAAATCGAAACTATGTATCATTGGATGATTTAAATGAAAGATCACTAGCTAAGTCTGATCCAACGATGTTTTTCCAGATTCATAAGCCTCCAGTATTTATTGATGAGGTACAGTATGCTCCTGAGTTATTTACCTATATCAAAATATATGTTGATAAAAATCAACGTCCCGGTGATTTTTGGTTAACCGGTTCCCAGCTTTTCAAGCTAATGGGAGGAGTACAGGAGTCTTTAGCTGGGCGAGTAGCATTACTCCATCTTTCCCCACTTTCTCAGCAAGAAATATATGGTGGTCAAGCAGGTGCTTTTACTTTAGATCTGAATTGGCTCTCCATGCGTCAAAATGATGTTAAACCAGTTTCTACTCCGCAATTATTTAGCAGAATATTCTTGGGTGGAATGCCTGCATTGGTCAGCAAAAAATATGAAGATCGCAACATTTTTTATTCGAGCTATATCAACACTTATTTAGAGCGAGATGTCAGAGATTTATCAGGAACTATTGACTCCTTAAA
The DNA here is from genome assembly GCA_964595855.1 of uncultured Lachnospiraceae bacterium. Classification (GTDB taxonomy): domain Bacteria; phylum Bacillota; class Clostridia; order Lachnospirales; family Lachnospiraceae; genus RGIG8767. The sequence continues at coordinate 1,485 of CAZQTM010000107.1, forward strand.
ATTTTTGAATTTTATCACTGCAGTTGCCGCCCGAACGTCTCAGATGATTAACTATAAGGGCATTGCAGATGATTGTGATATTGATCAGACAACCGCCAAAAGCTGGTTGAGAATATTAGAAACCTTAGGTGTAATCTTTTATCTGCATCCTTATTCCAACAATGTACTAAAACGTACAGTGAAAACACCAAAGCTATATTTTTATGATACAGGGTTAGTTTGCTATCTTACTAAGTGGAGCAGCTCTGAAACTGCCATGAATGGAGCCATGAGCGGAGCAGTGCTTGAAAACTATACCGTAAGTGAAATTCAAAAGAGTTATCAAAATGTTGGCAAAGAAACCTTCTTATACTATTACCGCGACAAAGATGCAAAAGAAATCGACTTACTAATGGAGGGTGATGGCCAGCTTTGTCCTATTGAAATCAAAAAAACTGCTACACCTGAAAAGAGAATGATTAACGCTTTTTCAGTAATTGAAAAGTCTCCCTTACAACGAGGTACAGGTGCCGTACTTTGTATGGCAGAAAAACTGGGGGCATTTAATCAAGAGAACCTTATAGTGCCAATAGGTTTAATATAGAACATTCGTTAGATAGGAGATACATCATGGGTTTAAATGTGAGCTTAGAAAATCTAAGCAATTTAGATATGCTAGATAAAGAAGATTTGATAAAAATAATCAATAAAATGGCAACTGGGGGTGTAGCCGTTATGTTTAACGGTAAACGCTCTGCCATGGAAATTCAAAAGAAAGTACGTCCTCGTGCTATGCGTGTTAGAAAGGATCTATCCTTTGGCTCTGAAACTGAAAAAGCTCAAAACATCATTCTTGAGGGTGAAAATTTACAAGGAATGGTTACTCTCTACAAATATCGTAACCAAATAGATTTAATCGTGACAGACCCCCCCTATAATACAGGAAGGTCGTTTCGATACAATGACAAATGGGATGAAGATCCAAATGATCCAGAGTTGGGTAATGTCGTTCCCCTTGAAGATGGTTCAAGACATACAAAATGGATGAAAGCTATGCTGCCACGACTACAAATGATGAAAGCTATGCTCAAAGACTCCGGAGTATTAGCCATTTGTATTGACGATTCTGAACTATATCATCTTGGTATGATGCTTGACGAAATTTTTGGTGAAACAAATCGGTTGGCTATAATTAACTGGCAAAAAACTTACTCTCCTAAAAATGATACGAAACATGTATCAACGGCAACTGAATATGTTCTTGTATATGCTAAGAACAAGGAATCAGTGAAAACTCAGCTTTTGCCGAGAGATATCGAAATGAATAAGCGCTTTTCAAATCCAGATAATGATCCGGACGGAGATTGGGCCGGAAAAGACCCCACAGCCAAAGAGGTTCGTGCTAATACAATGTATGCTATTCAATCACCTTTTACAGGATATCTTCATTATCCAGAAGAGGAGTATAATTTTAATGGAGATATTCCAACCCCTAGAAAGCACTGGACAGGGCTTAAAAAAGCTGAGATGCGTGCCTTACTATCTCAATGGGGGTCAACCTATATAGAAAAGGATATCGGAGATGGTCGTGGAAAAGCTCTAGTAATTAAAGGAGCAAATATCTCTCTAAAAGGATACTCTCCTGAACTTGATCCGACGGTTAATTTAGCAATCAAAAAGGCAATGAAAATTAGGAAAAATAGTGTTTGGCCGTTGCTTATTTTCTTAGGGCCTAGTGGAGAAGGACGTCCCCGTGTGAAAAATCATTTAAAATATGTTAAACAAGGAAAAGTCCCTCTGACTTATTGGGCAAATGAAGACTTTGATAACTTTGATCCTATTGAATTAGGGGCGCAATCGTGGGCATATACAGAATCTGGCCATAGCCAAACTGGAATTACAGAGCTAAATTCTATCATGGGGCCGAATCATGGCTTTGACACGGTTAAGCCGTTAAAGCTAATCGAAAAAATAATTCAACTTTGGTGCCCAACAAATGGATATGTACTTGATCCATATGGCGGCAGTGGTACTACAGCCCATGCGGTTCTTGAATTAAACCACTATACTGAAACAAACAGGAAATTCATTATAATTGAGCAAGGCAGTCCAGAGCGTGGAGATAAATATGCAAAAACGCTTACAAGCGTTAGAGTCAAACGTGCCATTACTGGCGAACGTGTTGATAAAGACGGAAAAGTGTCGGTTTTAGCAGAACCGCTTGGGGGAGGCTTCACTTTTCAAACCCTTACTCGCCAAGTTGATAGCAAAACTATACTTTCTATGCAGCGAGATGAGATGATCGACCTTATTGTTGCAACTCATTGGGATACAGGGAAGAGAAATGATATCAATTTAATTAGAATCGAAGATCAAAGTCTATTATATTGTGTAGGAAAGAATAGTTATAATGAGGGATATTTTATAATTTGGGATCCTTCAAATTCTTTTGGTGCATTAGATTATAAAACTTACACCAAGATCATTCAAGAAGCAAAAAAGGCAGATTTAAAACCCCCGTATCATGTTTATGCTCGCTATGAGGTTTTTCAAGATGATAAAAATGTAGTTTTCTATAAAATTCCGGATAAAGTATTGGCGCATCTTGGTCTAAATGAAAATAGCGATCGCTTTAATAATGATAATGATGAGGAAGGAGTTGACTAAAGAGATGGATATTTTTAGGTTTCAAAGCGAAGCGTCTACTCAAATAGCATTACGTTTTAAAGAATATATGGCAGACCCATGTCTTAGGACAAGAAACGATATTGTTCCCTTTTATCAAAATCTTTCTGCAATCACAGGTGCTGGGAAAACACTAATTTTGGCCGACGCTATATCACAAATTAGAATGCAGCTTTCCATAGAACCGATAGTTCTTTGGATTTCAAAGGGAAAAGTTGTAGTATCTCAAACATATAACAATTTAAATCATGGAAAATACTCAGATTTTCTGCCTAATTTTAAGGTAATGCCTTTACTTGATTGTAATTCAGCGGAAATCGAAGATACTGATAAAGCTCTTTTGCTGGTTGCAACTGTCGGAAAGTTTAATCAGAAAGACATGGATAAGGGTGACCGGATGGTATATCGAGTTAATCTTGATAATGCAGATATATCATTATGGGAGTTACTAAAAAAGCGAGAAAGTCCCAGTGGGATAAGAAGACCTTTTATTATTGTTTATGACGAAGGACATAATCTTTCCGACCAGCAGACGGAATTACTATTAAAACAAAATCCAGATGCTATTATATCGGCAAGTGCGACAATGAGAGTTCCCGAAGCTTTAAATCGACTGGTTATCCAAAGAATTATTGACGATAAAGGATGGCAAATCGAAGACTTTTCTACAGTCATAAAAAGTACTGACGTAGTGAATAGGGGATTGATAAAAAAACACATTTCTCTTGGAGGATATGTGACTCCTATGGAGGAAGCAGTTGATGAACTGATTGAAGATTATAATAGTCTGTGTAAATATATTGAAGATAACAACATTGGATTTGTTCCTAAGGCCATCTATGTAAGCAATACTAATATTGTTGCAGAAACTGGAGAAAAGGACAACCCCCTACGTCCTTTTGAGCAAAGACAATCTAGGCCAATACAAATATGGAGATATTTAGTTGAGCAGAAAAATATTGATCCATGTGATATTGCAGTATATTGTGATTTGAAATTTGATTCTAAATTTCCTAGTCCTGATAACTTTAATTTGTTTTCAGGGGGAGATAATGACTATGAACGATTTGTAGGATCTGATTATCACCATGTGATTTTCAATTTATCATTGCAAGAAGGCTGGGATGATCCATATTGCTATTTTGCATATATTGATAAGGATATGGGCTCGAAAGACCAAGTTACTCAAGTAGTAGGAAGAGTCTTACGCCAGCCCGATGCGAAGCATTATCCGTATATGGAATTAAATACAGCTCATTTCTATATACGTACTGATGAGAAACAAGTAATTGAGGATGTAATTACTGAAGTTAAAGAAAAAATTGCGGTAGATACCCCTGAGGTCGTACTTACAATTTATAGTGGCCATAGTGGAGGGAAAAACAGATTTAAAACTGCTCCCCAATATGATGTTCAACTCCCATTTACATCTATTGATGCTACAAATGCGCTATCTCCTATTGGAGAAGTAGTAAAAAAAATACCTGATTTCAGAAATGACTTGGATAACACTGTTGGTAAAGGGAGTCGTATACGTGTTTTGCAAAACATTGGTTCATCCAAACAACCTAAAGAACAATGGATTGAAACTGATCATACCTGTAAAATTACAGCTCGATGGTTATTTAAAAGAGAATTGCAAAAATATTTTCCCAAGGTAGCCAATTTATGCGATACAGAAAACCCTATTTTCGATGCTATGATAGAATATAGCAGCATTGCTGCAGAAGTGATTAGAGAAAAAGCCATTAATGTAGTTGATGCCTATGTGGAGCATTCTTTGGTGGTTCAAGATGCTGCGAATACTTTTTCTGTTCCTGAAATTTTTATAAATCCAGAAAACGCACATACTTTCAAGTATTCAGTACATCAGCAGTACAGTGATTTTAATCAATTTGAACTTGACTTTGCTATTGAACTGGATAACACAAAGAAAAAATGGTTTAGAAATCCTAAACAAGGATGTTTTCAAATTCCCCTTCTTGATAAAGGAGATACAAATAATTTTAATCCGGATTTTATTGTATGGTCTGCCAAGAAAATTATAGCTATTGATACTAAGGGTGACCATCTCATTGTTGGTGATGCTGCCCGTAAGCTGTTTACCATCACCAAGTATGGAAAAGGATTGGATCTTGTTATACGGCTAGTAACCAGCGGAGAATGGACAAATGACATAAAAAAGATAGGGAAATCCGGATACACTGTCTGGGAAACTAAAAACGGAAAAATTGTTGGACATTTTGTTTCATCACTTAAAGATTGTGTTCTTCAATGCTTGAAAATTTAAGGTTACTTTTGCACTGTGGGCATAGGTATCCACCTACTCCTACAGTGCCTTTTATTTGAGGTGTTGGCGACTTCTGGAAAAACTATTTTTAACTTGTTCAAAGTAAAATTTTCTTGAAGTATTTTGATACAACATTATAAATGAGCATTCAATTTTGAAGAGGCTGTGTTCTTCGTAACTGAAAAACACAGCCGCTTTTTTTGCGCCCAAAATCAAAATGAAAGGATGGATGCACCATGAAAAACGAACTGCAGACCCTGCGGTTATTCAGTCCTCTCTTCCCCCATATCTACAGAAAGAACGATTGGGGCGATCTTGATGATTACCGGGAGGATTTATCCGCCGGTGATATTTTAGAATATGAGGACAAAATCCTTGCCCTCATCGAAAAAGAAAAGCTGCCCAGCGAGGGCGAGCGTGGCCTCGCCGTTTACCTCGATGACG
>CAZQTM010000108.1:0-4910 GCA_964595855.1 uncultured Lachnospiraceae bacterium
TTATATTGTGCCGATTTGGATGATTTAGTAGAAAGGAATTTACCCCAAAGGTAAACCGGATTATTGACGGATATCACATTATGTGATATCATTAATTTACCTCAGAGGTAAAACAAAAGAGGTGTTGTATTGGAGATTACGTACAAGAATAACAAAATGGAAAAGGTGTGTACAAATGCTACGCTTGCCGAGAGGACATATGGAAATGAAATGGCAGATAAAATACACATGCGTATTGATGAAATGACAGCTGCGGATAATGTGGAAGAGATGATTCAATTTCACATCGGCAGGTGTCATTCTTTGAAAAATAACAGAAAAGGGCAATATGCCGTAGATTTAGTACATCCATATAGACTTATTTTCGAAATATACGGAAATGAGATTCAGGTAGCGAATATTATGGATATTATTGATTATCATTAGAAGTAAGTGAGTGAATAGGAGGTAGCGCTATGTTGAGAAGTCGCAGTTATATTGCAACGCCACCTGGAGCAACAATTAAGGAGCAGTTAAGTGACAGAGGCATGAGCCAGAAAGAGTTTTCAGCTAGAATGGATATGTCAGAGAAACATATCAGTAAGCTCATAAATGGCGATGTTCAGTTGACTCCGGAGATGGCAGTTAGATTGGAAGTGGTACTTGGTGTACCAGCAAAGTTTTGGAATAACCTTGAGGCTATATACAGAGAAAAAATTGTTAAAGCAAAAGCAGAGAATACCATGGATGCCGATATAGAATTGGCAAAAGAGTTACCATATTGTGAGATGGCAGAATTTGGTTGGATTCCCCAAACTCATAACGCAAATGAAAAAGTAATAAATTTAAGAAAGTATTTTGAAGTTGTAGAATTATCTATCCTTGAGAATAGTCAAATAACCAGAATTGCATGTAGACGATTGGCAGTAACAGATAAAAGTGATTTGGCGCTTATGGCTTGGGCACAGAAAGCTAAATTATTAGCAAGAAATATAACAACCTCACCCATAAGTGTTAAAGGGTTGATTTCTTCTTTGCCAGAGATACGTAAAATGACAAAAGAAAATCCAGATGTGTTTTGTAATAAATTAAAAGAAATGTTAGCAAAAAGCGGAATTGCTTTAGTATTCTTGCCACATTTGAAAGGCTCTTTTTTGCAAGGTGCAACATTTGTGGATGGAAGTAAGATTGTTGTTGGCTTGACGGCAAGAGGGAAAGATGCTGATAAGTTCTGGTTTAGTTTGTTTCATGAACTCGGACACATTATCTTGGGGCATATAGGTTTTGCATATGGAACAACAGAGCAGGATGAGAAAGATGCTGATAAATGGTCAAGTCAATTACTCATTCCAGAGAATGAATTGCAAAGTTATTTAGACAGAAAAATTATCACCAGTCAGAGTATATGTCAATTTGCTGAAAAAATTGGAGTTGCTCCCGGAATTGTAGTAGGAAGACTACAGAATGAAGGAATTCTTAAACATAATATGATGAACGACCTTAAACAACATTATATTATCGCAATTTGATTAGTGAGTAGTTTTAGAGGAGACGTCTCAAAATAATGACGATGGAAATTCGTTAGATATTATCGTGAATGTTACAAAAGATAATCTGCTGAATAATAAATTTATGATGCAGAAGGTTTTTTATGACATTATGCAGTAGGAGTTGATTGTATGAGGATACTATTTATTGGATGCGTAGAATCATCATATGTTTTCTTGAAAGCCTTATTGAATAATGGTGTAGACATTGTTGGGGTAATTACAAAAGAAAGCTCATCATTTAATGCTGATTTTGTAGATATTACACCATTATGTAAAAAGAACAATGTTCCCTTTATATTTGTTAAAAACATTAATGATGAAAATGCAGTAGAGTTTATAAAAGAGTGTAATCCAGTTATAGGATATTGTTTGGGATGGTCACAATTAGTAAGGGATGATGTGATTGATTTGTTTCCGAAGGGAATGGTGGGGTATCACCCGGCGGCATTACCTAATAACAGAGGCAGACATCCTATCATATGGGCGCTAGCATTAGGCTTAAAGGAAACAGCATCAAGCTTTTTTATGATTGAAAAAACAGCAGATACAGGAGACATCCTATCTCAACGAATGGTAGAAATCCTTTATGAAGATAATGCTGATATGTTGATGAAAAAATTGTTAACAGAAGGGGCTGAGCAAATAGTTGCTATGACTAAGTCATTAGAGAATAATTCGGTATGCCCTATATCTCAGAAACAGTGTGATGGAAATAGTTGGAGAAAAAGAGGAAGACTGGACGGCCAAATTGATTGGAGAATGTCCAGTCGTTCAATCTACAATCTTGTACGTGCCTTATCCAAACCATATGTGGGAGCACATTTTATGATCGAAGAAAAAGAAATTAAGGTTTGGAATGTACGAGAAATTGAATGCGTGGATAATCAGTACATCAACATAGAACCAGGAAAGGTTATAAGTGTTTCAGAAGACTCATTTATTGTGAAAACAGGAGATAAGCTTATTGAGGTATTAGATTATGACCCTGTAGATATCAACGCAGGAGAATACTTTTTATAAAGGAGATAAACAATTGAAAATTGTAGTTGTTTCGCCACATCCTGATGATGAATCGTTAGGAGCTGGTGGTTTTATTATTAAACATAAAAAAGCTGGTGATCAGGTGTTTTGGATAAACATAACTGATGTGGAAGAAAATCAAGGTTGGGATAACAGCTTTGTAAAAAGAAGAAGACAGCAAATTGAACAGGTGTGTGTTTATTATAAATTTGATGGATTCTATAATCTTAAATTTCAGCCAGCAACACTTGAAAATGTGGATAAGGGGAGTATTATATCTGCATTCGGTAAATGTATTCAGGAAATCGAGCCTAATTGGATTGTCTTGCCAAATCCGGGGGATGCACATACTGACCATTTAGTTACATATGAGGCAGGAATGTCATGTACTAAAGTATTCAGATATCCATCGGTAAAAAAGGTAATGACAATGGAAATTATATCAGAGACAGATTTTAGTAAGTCAGGGGAAGCGTTTTCACCTAACTATTTTGTGGATATATCTGATTGCTTAGAAGATAAAATGAATGCACTACAGATTTATGATACAGAACTCGGAGAACCGCCATTTCCGCGCAGCCTAGAGGCTGTAAAAGCACTAGCTCTATTAAGAGGTGGTGTATCAGGCTGCAAGTATGCAGAAGCTTTTAAAATTATAAAGGAAATAGACAGATGAGAAATATAGCAATTATTCCAGCGCGAAGTGGATTCAAAGGACTTCCTGACAAGAATATAAAAATATTCTGTGATAAAACGTTGTTTAATAAAGAGTTTTGTGAAGAAACGAATAGCAGAAATGCTTGAAAATACGAGGATTAGAGGGATGATCAGGGTCTTATTCATTTGCTGGGGCAATATGTGATAGACCTGCTGCAAAGTCGGTAAAATCAAGGCTTCAAGAGTGGTGAGAAAGTAATTTACCACACTTTTACCACACCAAAAGGAAGAGATTTATCCCAGAAATGAAAGCTGGTGTATGAAGTGACAAAAGTACTATTCATCTGCCACGGCAACATTTGTCGTTCACCTATGGCAGAATTTATGTTAAAAGATATGGTAGAAAAAAGAGGAATTGCTGATAACTTTTATATTGCTTCAGCAGCTACCAGTACCGAGGAAATCGGTAATCCGGTACACTATGGTACAAAAAATAAGCTTGCAGCATATGGAATTTCTGTAAAAGGTAAGACTGCGGTTCAGGTGAAAAAAAGTGATTATCTAAATTATGATTACTTGATTGGTATGGACTCCTGGAATATTAAGAACATGATGCGAATCTTTGGTCATGATGAAGAACATAAAGTGTATGAACTTCTGGACTTTAGTAATATACCGCGTGATATTGCAGATCCCTGGTATACAGGAAACTTCGATGAGACTTATAATGATATCAAAGAGGGATTGGAAGCATTTTTAGAAATACTTACAAAAGAAAAAGAAGCATAGAAATAGATAAAATATGCTGTTAGGAGTGATATGAAGTCAATCTATCATAGTGAATTATGTAAACAGAAAATACTGGATTTGTATGATAAGCAGATGAAGGAGATTGGAATACCATATACTGATTTGTATGTGGAAACATCATTTGGAAAGACACATATTATTGAGACGGGGAATCAAGAGGGAATTCCACTTTTATTGTTACATGGAGGAAATTCCACTACTGCCTACAATTTGAAGTCTTGTGATTTTCTGTGGAAAGATTTTCATATATATGCCGTTGATACCATTGGCCATCCCGGAAAGAGTGATGAAGTCTCACTTTCACCCAATAATTATGATTATGGGAAATGGCTTTCACAGGTTATTACAAATCTGGGTTTTGAGAAAATTCGATGCTTTGGAGGTTCCTTTGGGGCAGGTATCTTAGTGAAAACTATGTGCGTTGCACCAGAGAAGTTTGAAAAAATTGCATTGTTAATACCGGGAGGCATTAAGAATGCTCCTGCAATAAAAAGTATGAATATGCTTTTTCCCATGATCATGTACTGGATGACTGGAAAAAGAAAATGGTTTATACGCTGTATTTTACCGATGGCAATTAAGGAAGATTATATTTCAGAAGACATATTGATTACAGCAAAATGTAGTATTGATAATGCAATAATAAAAAAAGGTATGCCAAGTAACGTAAGTACAAAATTACTTTCAAAATGCAGCGCACCAACATACATATTGGCGGCTGAACTTGACTGCATGTTTCCGGGTAAAGGGGTCATAGAAAGAGCAGAAAAAGTTTTACCCAATTGCACAACCTATTTATTAAAAGACAGAGGGCATATTCATTACTTATCTGAGAAAGAAAAGGAAAGCATCGTAACATTTCTAAGTTAATTTCGTGGTATACTAAGGTATCAA
>CAZQTM010000108.1:5010-6877 GCA_964595855.1 uncultured Lachnospiraceae bacterium
CCTTACTGTATCAGGAAAAAGGTGATTTTGAATCAGCCTGTGAGTGTTTGAAAAAGGCACTGGATATCGTTTTAAAGAATCCGGAAGCGATTATAGAATCGGCTATTTCCTATACCAATCTGGCACAGTCTTTACTTAGACTAAAAAGGATTGAGGAAGCTAGTGAATATGTAGAACAGGCACTAAAGATTTTTATTAAGGATGGAGAGAAAGATTACCATTATAGCGCAGCCCTCTCTGTATATGCAGAAGTTCTGTATAATAAAGGTAATTATTCAGAGTCAGCACAGTATTATGACAAAGCAATGCAGGAATTTGAAAAGCATATGGGGAAAGGCGGTAATTACGAAGTAATAAAGGAAAACCGTGACCAGGCTTTACAAATGGCAGAAAAAGAAGGTACCAAAGTTTTTTCTAAGAGTGTGAAACAGACTATATCAGGATTAAAACTTTGTGAAGAGTATTATAACCAATTTGGAAAAGACATGATTCACCGGATGTTTTCGGATTATGAAGATCAGATTGCAGTAGGAATGGTAGGAGAAGGCTCTGATTGCTTTGGCTTTGATGATGAGTATTCCAGAGACCATGACTGGGGGCCTGGCTTTTGCATGTGGATCACAGATGATTTGTATGATAAAATCGCAGACATGCTACAACAGGCTTATGAGGAACTTCCTAAAAGTTTTCAAGGACATACCCGATACGAGACAAAACAGGGTAGCAAAAGAACAGGTGTCTTTCGTATTAGCGAGTTCTATCATAAATTTATCAATACGCTGACTCCACATACAGATGAAGAATGGTTATCCACTTCAGAAGAAAATTTAGCAACTGTTACAAATGGCAAAGTATTTCGTGATGAAGCTGGTTTTTTTACCGAAATTAGAAAGAAGCTATTAGCCTATTATCCAAACTCGGTATGGAAGAAGAAACTTGCGATTAGTCTGATTCAAATGGCCAAAACAGGACAGTATAATTTCGAAAGAATGAAGAAGCGAAATGATTATGTAACAACACAGATTTATCTTTCGGAGTATTTAAAATGGACCATGCATACCATTTATTTACTCAATCATGCTTATGCGCCATATGATAAGTGGCTCTTAAAGGGGATACAGAACTTAAATGTTCTCCCCGAAGTAGGTGATATTCTCAGAGCTATTTGTGATATGGATATAAAAGACGAACGAGTCGTAATGACAATTGAAATTGTTGCACAACTGGTTATTGATGAATTAAAAAAACAAGGACTCATAGAACAAATTGAAAGTAATAACGATCCATACTATTTGGAGCCATATGGACAAATGCTTTTAAAGGAGGACCCCATGGAAGAAAAAGGTTTAAAAGTGGAAGCTTTAGTGGATGAACTTGTGAAAACAGAGTGGGAAGCCTTTGATAAAGTAAAAAATGAAGGTGGAAGAGCATCCTGCCAGGATGACTGGAATACTTTTTCGATTATGAGAAAAAGCCAGTATCTTACCTGGACACAGGAGATGCTTGAAAGCTATCTGGAAGATTTCAAGCATGCAAGAGAAAAAGGGTGGAATCTGATTACAGAGAAATATGGAAGAATGATGGAGAGTACGACTCCGGATCATTATAATAAGATAAAAGATTCTTTACCAACACTTTCACCAGAAAAAAAACAGATTATTGAGGAGATTGTAAAATTACAGGTAAGTGCAATGGAAGAACTTGAAAAGAAATATCCATTGGTAGCAGATACAGCTCGAAGCATTCATACCTCAGAGGATACACCGTTTAATACTTCCTATGAGACTTATTTAAGAGGTGAACTATCCACATATTCGGATAAGACGTTACAGTTGTATGGAAGATATCTTGTTGATTTATTGAGTAA
>CAZQTM010000109.1:0-6859 GCA_964595855.1 uncultured Lachnospiraceae bacterium
CGCAGATTGCAGCAACATCAAACCCGTTTCTAACGAGGAGATTTTTTACATTCTTAGCATCTTCTAATTTTGGAAATGCTACAATAATATTTATCACACGATGCTACCTCCTCTTTTGGTTTGTCATTTAAAATGAAATGATATTAATATTTATCTAAATACTGATCAATTTCCCATGGAGTAATCTGAGAAGTATACTGTTGCCACTCCTCTTTCTTTATTTCCATATATCTCTCACAAAGTTCCACACCTAAAGCTTCTTTTATAAATGTATCTTTATCAAGTTCTGCAATTGCTTCTTTTAAAGTACTCGGTAACATTTGTGAATTTCCACGTTTAATTGAATCCATACTTTTAGGAGGCTCCTGTTTTTCCTTAATTCCATTTAAGCCTGCCATAAGGCAAACAGATAATGCAAGATATGGATTGGCTGAAGGATCAGGACTTCTTAATTCAATCCTTGTATTTTCACCCTTTTCACATGGAACTCTAAATAACGGGCTTTTACTCTTTGAACTCCATCCCACATTCGTTGGTGCTTCATAACCCGGTACTAAACGTTTATAGGAATTAGTCAATGGATTGGTAATTGCTGTTATTGCTTTTATGTGCTTCATAATTCCACCCATAAAATAATATGCACTTTTGCTCAGACCCAATTCATCTGATTCATCTGAAAAAATATTAATTCCGTCTTTCATCAAAGACATATTAATATGCATACCAGACCCATTAACACCAAATTTGGGTTTTGGCATAAACGTAGCATGAAATCCATGGCGTTTTGCAATTGTTTTTACTGCCAGTTTAAATGTCATAATATTATCTGCTGTAACAAGGGCTTCATCATATTTAAAATCTACTTCATGTTGTGCCGGAGCCACCTCATGATGGGATGATTCAATCACAAAGTCCATGTCCTCCAATGTTAAAACAATATCTCTTCTAGCATTCTCACCAAAATCCATTGGTCCACAGTCAAAATATCCGGCCTGCTCGTGAGTAATGGTGGTCGGTAATGTATTTTCATCTGTATTAAACAGGAAGAACTCACATTCCGGTCCTACTGCAAATACATACCCCATTTTTTCCGCCTCATTGATAGCACGCTTAAGTACATACCTTGGATCACCCTCAAATGGTGTTCCATCCGGTTTATATACATCACAAAAAAGTCTTGCTACCTTACCTTGTTGCGGCCTCCATGGAAATATTTCAAATGTATTAAAATCAGGATACAAATACATCTGTGATTCCTCGACTCTTACATATCCTTCAATGCTTGAACCATCAAACATACATTTATTATTCAGTGCCTTTTCAAGCTGACTTGATGTGATAGCAACATTCTTTAAATTTCCAAATAAATCCGTAAACTGTAATCGTATGAATTCAACATCTTCCTCTTCAACCAGTTTAATAATATCTTCTTTACAATAATTTCTCATTCCCTAATACCTCCATTTTCTTAGGAACCAATTAGTATTATAGTAATCAATTTCATTATGTTTTACAATAAAAATAAGTCTAAATATTTCCAAATATTTCTGTAATCAAGTAAATCCCTACTCGATTGTCCGCGCAAAAAAAAGAGGATCTTCCATTCATGCTGGAACACCCTCGTTCTGAATAAACTATAACTTTAATTGTGATTGTTTGTCAATATGATTTGATTATTTTAATATTCGGCATAAATTGAAATGCAGTAACGTAAAATGTATAAATCACCATAAGCAGGATACATATATGAGTTCGAAAACAAAGATTGTTGTTTTACAACTGAAAGAGTTAATATATACCGGTATTTTTATCGTTCTCGGTATTCTTTTTGTCATACTGCTGGTAATCATATTAAAACCAAAAGACTCAAAGAAAACAAATGATGATGCATCTATTTATGTTCCTGGAAAATACACAACCTCCCTTGTATTCAACGATACCACAATAGATGTTGAAGTCACTGTGGATGCAGATTCCATTACATCAATCAGACTAAATAATCTAGATGAGACAGTCAGTGTCATGTTTCCATTAATGGAGCCGGCTTTAGAGGAACTTTCCAGTCAGATAATTGAAAACCAGTCATTAGACGGTGTTACTTATTCCGATGAAAATAAATATACATCGATGGTTCTTTTAAATGCCATAACGACTTCTCTTGAACAGGCTAAAAATAATGAAATTACAGAACAATAATGATTTACAAACGCTTAAAAGGCCGGTTATTACAACCGGCCTTTTAGTATATTAAAATCTTACAAATCTTCTAACTGAGATAGCCATACATTACAAGAAGCATCTGATGGCATTCTTAAATCTCCACGTGGTGAAAGGGCAACGCTACCAACCTTTGGTCCATCGGGAATACATGAACGTTTAAATTGCTGAGCAAAGAAGCGTTTATAAAATATTTTCATCCATTTTAATATGGTTTGTTCATCATACAGGCCCTTAAAGGATAATTTTGCAATCCGATATATCTTAAGCGGAGGAAATCCCATACGTAACATGTAATATAAGAAAAAGTCATGTAATTCGTATGGTCCTACTAAATCTTCCGTTTTTTGAGAGATTGTTCCATTAACCGGTGGCAATAATTCAGGACTAACTGGTGTATCTAGAACATCAAGCAAAACCTCCTGTAATTCTTTTCTTTCACAGGTATCTGCATAGTACTGAACCAAATGTCTGACCAGAGTTTTTGGCACTCCTGCATTTACACCATACATAGACATATGATCTCCATTATAGGTAGCCCATCCTAAAGCAAGTTCAGACATATCACCCGTTCCGATAACAAGACCACCACACTGATTTGCTATATCCATAAGTACCTGGGTTCTCTCGCGTGCCTGACCATTTTCGTATGTCACATCATGCTTATTCTCATCTTGATTAATATCCTTAAAATGCCTAGATACAGATTCTTTTATATTAATTTCTTTTAACGTACAACCTAATTTTTCTGCTAAACGGCATGCATTCTCATACGTTCTGTCCGTTGTTCCAAAGCAGGGCATCGTTATAGCCAAAATATTTTTATGCTGTATGTTCAATAGATCAAAAGCGCGGACTGTTACTAACAGTGCAAGTGTGGAATCAAGACCACCAGATACTCCAACAACAGCAGTCTGGCATCCTGTATGCTCATATCGTTTTTTCAGTCCATTTGCCTGAATTGATAAGATTTCCTCACAACGCGTATTACGCATATTCATATCAGACGGTACAAATGGATTCGTATTGAATTTTCTCTCTAAATTAGTTTTCGTAACGGTAAAATGCAAAGGAATCCTCACATAACCTGAGTCGTTTCTTCTCTGAAAGCATGTCATTCTTCTTCTTTCATGTTGAATACGTGCACAATCTATATCTCCATAGATTGTTTCATTATGAAACCGCTTTGCTGATGAAAGTACTGTCCCATTTTCCGCAATAATATGGTGTCCTGCAAAAACCAAATCCTGTGTTGACTCTCCATCACCTGCTGATGCATAAACATAACCGCATACCAGTCTTGCACTGGTGGAAGAGACTAATTGATTTCGATATGAATTTTTGGCAATCGTCTCATTTGAAGCTGACAAATTAACCAATATATTGGCTCCGTTTAGTGCATGTATGGTTCCGGGATTTAAGGGAGACCATACATCCTCACAGATCTCACAAGCAACTGTTAATCCACTAAGATCTTCTGATTCTAAAATGATATCTGTTCCAAATGGTACCTGATTACCCATTAGGGAAATCATCTCAGGAGTTTTATATCCTGAAACAAAATAACGGGCCTCATAAAATTCAGCATAATTTGGAATTGATGTTTTGGGTATTAAAGCAAGTAGTCTACCATTCTGAATGGCTGCTGCCACATTATATAGTTTTCCAGATACTTCAAAGGGAAGACCAATAAAAACAAGTGCATCATTTTCTTTAGTTGATTCTACGAGACGAAATAATTGTTTCTTGGCCTCATTCAAAAGCGTTTCTTGTAAAAACAAGTCATTACATGTATATCCTGTTAAACACAGTTCTGGAAATACAATTAATTTTGCTCCATGCTGTATGCATTCTTCATACTTTTCTAAGATCCGATCAGCATTATATACCGGATCTGCAACTTTAATATGAACACCCGCAGCAGCACACTTTATGAATCCGTCTTTCATTCTTATTTTCCCGCTTTCTTCAAAAGTTCTTTCAACTCTTCTACTGAAAAGGTATAGTTTTTGTTACAGAAGTGACAATTTACCTCAATTGGTTTTCCTTCCTCTATCATTTCATTGATATCTTTTTTCCCTATGCTGACAATTGCCTTCTCAACTCTGGCTTTTTCACAATTACAATGAAAACGTACGGGGAATGTATCCGTAATCTTTAAATCCAAACCTTTCAATAATATTTCAAGCATACTTTCCGGTGTGTGACCATCCTCAAGCATTTTCGTCACAGAAGTAATATTACTTAGATTATCCTCTAACTTTGATATGATTTCATCTGAAGCGAAGGGCATAAGCTGAATAATAAACCCACCAGCCTGCTTAACAGTCATATCTTCTTTATTCATCAGTACCCCTAACCCGACTGAAGAAGGTATCTGCTCTGAAGATGCAAAATAATTGGTTAAATCTTCTGCAACCTCTCCTGACTGTATCTCAATCTGCCCAGAGTATGGCTCTTTTAACCCCATATCTTTAATAACACGTAGGAATCCATTTCCCACTGCCCCTGAAACATCCAATTTCCCCATTTTATTTGGTGGAAGCATGACACTTGGATTATTTACATATCCCTTTACATTTCCAGATGAGTCTGCTGTAACCGTAATCTGTCCGATTGGTCCATCTCCCATAATCTGTAACGTCAATAAATCCGTATCTCCCTTTAACATGGAACCCATCATGGCTCCTCCTGTTAAAAGCCTTCCTAATGCTGCACTTGCAACCGGACTTAAGTCATGCAAAGTTCTCGCTGTTTCCACTGTAACTCTCGTTGTTGCGGCAAATGCTCTGATTTGTGCATCTCCAGCTGTTGCCCGAACAATATAATCTTCCATTAATAATAAGCCTTTCCTATATATAGTAATATAGTATATCCTAACACACTTAAAAGAACTCTGAGGATTTATTCAGAATTCTTTCCTGATTCTCTTGCAATCATATACACACGTTCACTGCTTTCACTGATCGGTCCATATGTATCAGAATCCAGTGTTTCCAGTAAATCCAGTCCTGCTTTATGCAAAAATTCTTCCATTTCTCTAACTGTATATCCACGCTGATAGTGAGTTTCATCAAATCTGCGATAACGCTCATTTTCTTCTTTTACAAAAATCGTCAAGTCATATTCATTAATATGTTCTTTTGTATGATAATAATTTTCCCAGATAAAACTGCAAGTATCCCTATTCTCTGCAATTGTTGCATCTCCAATAACGCTTTCATATTTATACACGGTATTAAAATCAAAAATAAAAATTCCACCAGGATCCAGATAATTATTAACAAGAGAAAATGTTTTTACTATATCCTCTTCTTCTAAGAGATAATTTATGGAATCACAAATACTGATGACAGCTCTAACCGTACCATATAATTCAAATTCTCTCATATCCTGCAAAAGATATAAAATGTTCTGTGTAACGTTCATTCCTTTTTGAATGGCAATAGACAGCATTTCATCAGAGTTATCCACTCCAATCATATCATACCCTTTTTTTGATAACATTTGAGTTAGGGTACCCGTTCCGCATCCTAAATCTAAAACTAATTCCTTAGGGACCTTATATTTATTAAAATTTTCAATTAGAAACTGAAGCCATTTATCATATGGAGCATTATCCATAAAGGTATCGTATACCATGGCAAAGTCTTTATATGCATCCATAACAATCCTATCTTTTTAAAAAATGTTGTAAAAAAGAAATCAAAGTATCCATCTCTTCATCCGTACCAATAGAAATACGTAAATAATTATCAATCCTTGGTTTATTAAAATATCTCACAAAGATTCCTTCCTCTTTAGCAGCTTTAAAGATTTCTTTCGCCGGTACTGTATCATGTGTTGCAAATATGAAATTTGTCTTGGAGTCCGGAAAAGAAAATCCAAGTAGTGAAAGTTCTTTCTTTACTCTTTCTCTTGTTTTTATAACCTGCTGACTCGTATATTTAAAATAATCCGAATCCCTTAAACTGGCAGCACCCACTGCAATTGTTACCGGATTCATTGTGTAAGAATTGAAAGAAAACTTTACATCATTCAGATATTGAATTAATTTTTTATTACCTATTGCATATCCTATACGGATTCCTGCCAGTGAGCGTGACTTGGAAAAGGTTTGTATCACCATCAGATTGTCATATTTATCGATCAAAGGTAATACACTTTTTGCTCCAAAATCAACATAAGCTTCATCAATAATAACGACAACATCGCTATTCTTCTTAATAATTTCTTCTAAATCATTTACATTTTCTTCTGCTCCCGTTGGCGCATTCGGATTAGGTAAAATGATACCGCCGTTTTCGCAGAAATAATCTGACTTCTTTATTTGCAACCTATCATCAAGTGGCTTGCACTCATATGGAATACGGTATAAATCTGCCCATACATCATAGAATGAATACGTAATATCAGGAAAAATAACCGGTTTACCAGAGTTGAAAAACGTCAAAAAGCAAAGAGCCAGCACATCATCAGAACCTATTCCAACAAAGATATTCTCCTTATCAACCTGATATACCCGTGCAAGTTCATCGACTAGTTCAGTTGACTTAGTATCCGGATACCGTCTTAAAGTTTCATAGGAAATATGTTCTAAAGCTTCCTTAACAAGAGGAGAAGGAGGATATGGATTTTCATT
>CAZQTM010000110.1:0-2475 GCA_964595855.1 uncultured Lachnospiraceae bacterium
CTTTCTCCTTCTTTACTATAGATAATTCCTATATGTAATGTAATAATAATACCAAAAAACCATGACATCAGTATGTCATGATTTTTTGCACACTGCACAGTATTATTTCATATTTTATAATAAATCATTATTTGAGTAAATTATATGAGTCCATTTGCTTGTGCAAAAATAACTGGTAATAACACATATCCCGAATTATCTGGGATAGCTAATTTCTATGAGGATGCAATATCAGGTGTGTGGGTAGAAGTTGAACTCACTGGATTGCCTGACATGAATTCCCCTATCAAAAGCAATTTCTATGGGATGCATATTCATACAGTGGGTAACTGTAATATTCCTTTTGATCAAACTGGAGCACATTATAATCCAAAGAACTTAGCTCATCCAAACCATGCCGGAGATTTGCCACTACTGCTTGGCAATAACGGGTATGCTTACTCACTGATATACACAAATCGTTTTACTCCAAGTGAAGTACTTAATAAATCTATTATTATCCACAGTGCACCTGATGATTTTCATACACAACCTTCTGGTAATTCCGGTGAAAAGATTGGATGTGGAGTAATACAGAAATGTGGATTATAAGTTTGCATAGCAAAATCCCCGAAATTCTATGATTTTGGGGATTTGATATTATGGTTTATTATTCTTTTTTATATGTAACTTAAAACTTAATATTGAAACCGCAAAGACAATTAATAGTGTAAGTACATACGAAAAAGGATCAAATGATATTTTATTTGTATATTTAATTGGATTATTAATACTGGTTAACGGAAAAAATTCTTCAAACAAAATACCGAAGCCATATGTTGCATGGTATTCACCACCTCTCATAGTTATTCCTATGCATCTATCAAACATAATAGCCATAGTCCAGTTCACTACACATAATAAAGTTGTTGTAAACAGTGAGATAATAATAATTTTTTTCATAAAAACCCTCTCCGAATATATGAATTACTAGATCAGAAAATTAAGATGGCATCTCCAATTATCTACAGGTCAATAGCCGACTTTTCAAGTAAAAACTGTTCTATTCCTATATACAAAATTCCTTTTTCGTCATGCCATGGAATAATATCATCCTTTACTACCACAATTTTTTTAAAGGAATCTGCTACTCTATTAAGTGAATTAATTTCTTGTATTCTTTTATTTTTATCTGCAACTGATAATGCTGACTGAATATAATATCGTTTACTTCCCTTATTTGCAACAAAGTCAATCTCTAACTGGCTTCTTATTTTCTTTCCTTCTGTATCTCTGTGATTATATTCTACTACTCCAACATCAATATCAAACTCTCTTGCTAAGAGTTCGTTGTAAATTATATTCTCCATAATATGGTTTTCTTCCTGTTGTCTAAAATTCAGCCTTGCATTTCGAAGACCTATATCTGTAAAATAATATTTTAGAGGAGTCTCCATATACTTTTTTCCTTTAACATCATAACGTAATGCCTTATTAATTACAAAAGCATCTACAAAGTAATTCAAATATTTATTTATTGTTACTGGAGTAATAGAAGTCTGTTTCGTACTTCTAAATGTATTAGACAATTTAGTAGAATTTGTTAAAGAGCCCACGTTAGAAGATATTATATTTAATAAATCTTCTAGCACAATTTGATCATTTGTTATTTTATTCCGTTCTATAATATCTGTAATATATGTCTTTGAAAACAAATCCCTTAAATATTTGCTCTTTTCCTCATGGGTCTTTTTCAACATAACAGCAGGCATTCCACCATAGTTAAAATACTCTTTCCATGCGTGTCGTTTTTCTTCCTCTGTTAGTGCCTCGAAAAATTCAGCATAGCTTAATGGGTATATACGTATTTCATCCCCCCTATCTTTAAATTCAGTAAGTATGTCCGAAGACAGCATTTTAGAATTGCTCCCAGTAACATAAATATCTACATTATCTATCTTCATCAATCCAAGCAATACATCAACAAATCCAATCTTTGCATCTTCATTCTCAACATAAGGATTTTGTATAGTTGATACCATCTGTATTTCATCTATAAAAATATAGTACACTTTCTCTTTATCGACTACTCGTTCACGAATGTATCTATCAAGTTCCATGGGATTTCTATATCTTGCATTTGTTATCACATCTAAAGCAAGTTCAATAATACAATCCTCTGGCACTCCAGAATCTTTTAAATAATCCTTGTATAAGTAAAAAAGAAGATATGATTTGCCACATCTTCTAATTCCCGTAATAACTTTTACCAGTCCATTTTTCTTTTTATCGATAAGTTTATTCAGATACGTATTTCTTCTAATAATCATATCACTAACCTCTCAAATAATTATTGCGTCTTGCCGCACTTTTAGTTTCTATATGCATTATTATATCCTTAGTATCTGATTCTAGTCAATATATCTTAATTTATTATTGAAGTTTTAGTATGTAATTTTATGTTATCATTTTTGATAATGCCAGCTGGTATTAGCT
>CAZQTM010000110.1:2575-6847 GCA_964595855.1 uncultured Lachnospiraceae bacterium
GTTGCTATGTATGTCTGTCAAGAGGCGAAAGCAATTGCCCCCTTAAGGATGACAGAGAACTATTGGAACATAAGCTGAAATCTGCAGATGCAATAATCTTTGGAACACCAGTTTATACATATAATGTTTCATGGATTATGAAGAATTTCCTTGACCGGTTTGCATATCGATGTCACAGACCTGAATTTCATGAAAAAAAGTGTATGATTATCGTTACAACAGGAGCGGTAGGACTTGGTTTTGTAGGCTAGATTATGAGATTAATGACTGGCGCAATGGGTTTTATTACAATCGCAACGATTGGTGTTACATACGCAGCTAAGCATGAATATAATCAGCAGAAGACAACAAAAGAAATGACGAATTTACTAAAAAAAATTGATTGCTTCTATAATGCAATTATCGATAAAAAACCTGTTAAACCAACGATACTTAAACTGATTACATTCCAATTACAATGCAAGGCATTTGGCCATGCACCTAAAGAGCTAGCAGATTATCAATTTTGGAAACAGAAAGGATGGCTAGAGGACAACTGAACTATTATTATGATGTTAAAACTAGTAAATTAAAAGTAAAATTTGCAACTATGATTGCTAAATTGGTACAATAACAATACAACAAAACAATAGAAAGGCTCGTATGATATGAGGTTTAATCATACATAATTATATGGGTACAAAAAAAGAAAATACCAAGAAAAAAATAATAGATTCAACCTTAAAATTGCTAGAAGAATTTGATAATCCAGAAGATATTACAATCAGAAAAATTGCTGAAACTGCTGAAATCGGAGTGGGATTAATTAATTATCATTTTGGTTCAAGAGATAAGTTGATAAATGAAGCTATTTCCAAAAAATTAAACTTACTGGCAAGTAATATGGCTGAGCCATTAACGGGAATTACAGATCCAATTTTATATCTTAAACAGATGTTGATTGTTATGTCAGATCTAGCGGTTAAAAACAGCAAATTGAGCAAAATATCTGTTGAATATGAATTATTGAATGGAGATTTTAATGCATGTCTTACTCTGTTACCAATATTGCGTAGAATATTTGATAATAAAAAAACAGAAAGTGAAATACGGCTGATTGCCTTTCAAATAATTGTAACCACTCAAACTATATATATCAGGCATAAGGCATTCTACCTTTATTCCGGTATTAATGCTGAGCAAAAAAAAGAGAGAGATGCTATGCTTATTAGTCTGGTGGATAGCATCATTAAAAATAGCATGTAAGTGCACACCTCATAAGCATATACTTTCTATATCTCCTACGAGATTGCATCATTCTCCTCTTTGTAGGTATCCTCTATCTTCACTGAATCTTCCACCTGCTCCTGAAAGAACTTCACACGGATGACTGCCTGTGGCCAGTTTATAGAAACTTGGCTGTGTCTGCTCTTTTCTTTGGCGGTCTCATATATGATTTGCAGTAATTCCTCCATAACAGCTTTGGTGAGATAGCCACCTCTCCAATGAAAGGTTAGAACTTTTCCTTTTTTTATTGCTTGTAGGCAACGCTTTGCAACATCATCCTGTTTAGTAAATGAAAGTTTCTTCTCTTTATAGTAGAAGTGATCACCATCGCTACACGACGGAACTTTGTATATCACAGGCTCATGGTCCTTGAATATACTCTTATCATCCAGATTAAAATAATCATATCTCACTTCTTTTTTTCCTAATGAATTATCGAAAGTCGCATCCAGATGGCTCCAGACTCCATTGATCTGAATCACATTCCAAGCATGACAATATTTGATATTTTTTTCAGGATTATTTTCTGAAATAGCAATAATACAAGGAATTGAAAGCTGATCACAAAGAATCTTTACAGATTTTGCAATTCCTTCACAGACGCCGACTCCCTGCCCCAATGGGCCAATGATTTCATGTGAATATTGTTTCTTCAGCTTATCGTAAGTTACATTTTCACAGATAAAATCATGAATATATTTCTCCTTTTCCCAGTCATTTTTATCTTTTGCCAGGCGAGTAAGCTTCTCCACCCTGGCGCTCATAGCCACTTGATGCTCTCGGATTTGATTTTTTTCAAATAAATAAACCGGCTTCATCTTTATTAGTGTGGAATCTGTGTAGAAGGAATACTGAAATGTCGAGGCATAAAATATCTCTGGACAATCCAATTTTAACTTGTAAAAAATGTCGCTCAGTTCTGTTCCATCAATTCTTTGAACATCAAAGCTTTGCGAAAGAGATTCTAGACCGCTTTTGATGACTTGATAAATTCTTTGTTGTTGTTTGTTCATTTGACTATAATAATATAATTCCATTTTACCAATTCTCCCAAATAGTATTATCAATCTGACAATCTAAAAATGTGTCAGACATATCGTTTGAGATTTTACCACACTTCACTTGAAAAATATACAAAAAACTCCCAAGGCAAATGTCCTGAGAGGTTCTGAATTGTTTTGAGTTGTAATACGATGTTTTGAGTATTATCTCTTTAAAAAGAGAATGTGGAACTGGAAGTATCCTGGTTACTGGGGTTTTGAGAGGTTTAACATCAAAATACAACTCTCCTTTTTAGTGCTTATTAAGAATCGCACATATGGAATTCATAGCTTCTTTTAGTTCTCATTTAGCTTACGTTTACTTATCTTCATATCGTTCGTTACCGCAAGATACTCTACGATTGGTTCCACATATTTACGGTCAGAGATATCATATGACTTTGACATCATCTCAGCCATCTTGACTTCATTCGGAGACATATCTTTCTTCTTACTAAGCATTGCTGCAAAGGCTTTCATTGCAAGTTTTGAAGGTAAAACCATTTTATCGTAGTCTAATCCACCCTGACAATAAAACGTCTTCACATAATTTCTTTGTTCATCAGTAAGCGCATTATGAAGTGCAACATCGACATCCGGATTCTCATTTGGGCTTGCGCCTACACAGAATAGAACAAGTTCTTTGTCTTTCCAATTGCTAATATTACCAATCAGCCAATCAGCATTTTTTATTTTTCCGGCTATAGCCCAACCTCCATAAATAATGACATCATATATATTAAAAAATGATATTTCTTTTTTCTTTGCATCGCCTAAAGTCATGATATCTGCATTCATTTCCTGCGATATCCATTCTGCATATTTCTTTGTAAAACCGGTTTGTGATGTATAAACCACTATAGTTTTCATAATGTTTTTATATTCCTTTCCATTTTCGAAATAGTATTAATAGCAGCTATTATTTCAACCTCAGATACATTCTTGAATATTTTCTCAACTTTGCGAGTACTTTCTTCATCATTGTTTTGACAAAATAATTCACACCTTTTAGTAATAATAATTCTTTGCTTTCTTCTGTCTTCCTCATCCACAATCATCTGAATAAAACCTTTTTTCTCCAGTTTTAGAAGAATCTGTTTAACATTCTGATGAGAACTTCCCATTATTTCAGACAATTCATTGATAGTCGGACTTTTCTTACATAGGTTGGTGCATATTATTGCGAAAAACTGCTTCCATGTAATCTCATGGAAGAAAGAATCTGCTGATGCCTGATACCTATTATCAAAAGCACTAAGAAGCCCCAACAAATATGCTCCAGGATACATCTCACCAAATTCGACATTTTCATTATCTGTATTATTACTAAAGTGCATTTCTCCTCCTATATGTAATATATTACCTATCGAATTAAATGTAACATATTACATATATTTCGTCAACATAATTGCTTTGTAAACTTTCATGAACTTCTTTTTCAACCTTTGATATTTGTATATCATCCCACGGATTATCTGCGGAACCAAGACACAACCTCCACTGCGCTTTGCTCCGTGTCGGTCATGTCTTGGATTCCAATGGAATCGCGAATATACAAAAAGAGCCATTGGCAAATAAATTTGCCATGGCTCTTTTTCCATATCCGCGTTCCGCAGATAATCCTTATCTCTTTGATAAGTTCTCATATTGATAAACAGGAACTTTCACAAGATTTGTGTAATGTAAGTGTAATGTTCAAAGTTATGCAAATTATCTATATCATAATTCCCTTTGATTTCAAATATATCTGTACCGCATTAAACACAAGCTGAATCACAACATCAATCCCTTTATCAGCTGCAAGACCATCAGAAGGTTTTAATTCCTGAATAATCTTCAATATTTCCTTCTGAACAATCACAGAATCTTCTGATGAACCAAACATATTATTTAATACCTGCTTGATATATTCATTCTGTTCCTTCAACATACTGATATAATCATTTTGATTATGTATAACTGTTTT
>CAZQTM010000111.1:0-6822 GCA_964595855.1 uncultured Lachnospiraceae bacterium
AACTTATCCAAAGAATTATGAGGAAAAATATAAGGAACTTCAGCCTGAAAAGTACAAAGAGACAATTAAGAAGGTCATTAGTAAAGGAAGTACACCGGCCGGAATGCATATTTCTATCTGTGTGAAAGAGATATTGTCTTTTTTAGAGATTAAGCCAGGGCAGAAGGGATTGGATGCAACGCTGGGTTATGGTGGACACACAGTTGAAATGTTGAAGTGTTTACAGAACAGGGGGCATATCTATGCCCTTGATATTGACCCGATTGAAATAGAAAAAACGAAGGCAAGATTGCAGGATTTGGGATATGGTGAAAACATACTGACTATCATCAATAAGAATTTTGCAGATATTGATCAGATTTCAAAAACACATGGATTATTTGATTTTGTACTGGCAGACTTAGGTGTTTCTTCGATGCAAATTGATAATCCACAAAGAGGTTTCTCTTATAAAAATGATGGACCACTTGATTTAAGACTAAATCCCTTGAAGGGAGTATCTGCGGCAGAACGACTGAAGGAACTGACAGCACAGGAATTAGAGGGAATGCTTGCCCTAAATTCTGATGAGCCTTATGCAAAAGAAATTACCAGACAAATATTTCATAATAGAAAAAAAGGGAAATCAATAGAAACAACAACACAATTAAGGGACGTAGTAGAAAGTGCACTATCGTTTCTTCCTAAAGATATCAAACAAGAAGCAATTAAAAAATCATGTCAAAGAACCTTTCAGGCACTGCGAATTGATGTAAACAGCGAGTTTGAAGTGCTGGAAACATTTCTTGATAAACTGCCTAGTATTATGGAAAAGGGTGGTAGAATTGCAATTCTTACTTTTCATTCAGGAGAAGACAGGTTAGTTAAAAAATCATTTAAACAATTCTTCAAGGAGGGCATTTATAGTGATATCGCTACGGATGTTATTCGTCCATCCATGGAGGAATGCAATCAAAATGGCAGGGCACACTCAACCAAAATGCGTTGGGCAGTTAAATCCTAATTTATAAACCAAACTTGTTTCAAAGATAATTGTATGATAAAGTTATTCGTTGTATGACATTTGAAAAATAAGCGAAGAGATTCGTTCAAAAAGGTGGAAGTTAAGATTATGGGAGGATTTTTTGCAGTAGCATCAAAGGAAGATTGCGTTTTTGATTTATTTTTTGGAACTGATTATCATTCTCATTTGGGAACGAGAAGGGGAGGAATGGCCGTCTATGGTAAGAATGGTTTTAATCGTTCCATTCATAATATTGAGAATTCTCCATTTCGAACAAAATTTGAGAGTGATGTAAATGAGATGGAAGGTAATCTGGGAATTGGTTGTATTTCTGATTATGAACCCCAGCCTCTTATTGTAAGGTCACATCATGGTACTTACGCTATCATAACAGTTGGCAAGATTAATAATACAGAAGAATTGGTAAAGGGTATTTTTAATAAGGGCAATACTCATTTTCTAGAGATGAGTGGCGGCGATATTAATGCAACGGAACTGGTTGCTTCTATCATAAATCAGAAGGATAACATCGTAGAAGGAATTCAGTATGCTCAGGACATCATTGAAGGATCCATGACCATGGTGTTATTAACAGCAAAGGGTATTTATGCAGCAAGAGATAAAATGGGGCGTACACCTGTTGCTATCGGGAAAAAGAATGGAGCTTTTTGCGCTGCCTTTGAATGTTTTGCATATCTGAATCTTGGTTATAGTGACTTTAAAGAATTGGGTCCTGGAGAAATCGTTGTAATGACACCGGAGACGGTAGTAACACTGGCAAAACCAGGAACACAGATGAAAATATGCACTTTTTTATGGGTATATTATGGGTATCCATCCTCATCATATGAAGGAATCAGTGTAGAAAAGATGCGTTATAACTGCGGTGATTTATTAGCACAAAGAGATGATGTAAAGCCCGATATTGTAGCAGGGGTACCAGATTCAGGAACTGCTCATGCTATTGGTTATGCTAATCGTTCCGGAATTCCGTTTTCCAGACCATTTATAAAATATACGCCAACCTGGCCTAGATCATTTATGCCGACCATGCAGAGCAAGAGAAATTTGATTGCGAAGATGAAACTTATTCCTGTTCATGATCTTATAAAAGGTAACAGTTTACTACTTATTGATGACTCTATTGTAAGAGGCACACAGTTACGTGAAACAACTGAATTTCTTTATCAAAGTGGTGCAAAACAAGTGCATATCAGGCCTGCTTGTCCACCGCTGCTATTTGGATGTAAATATCTTAATTTTTCGCGCTCCACTTCTGATATGGATTTGATTACCAGAAGAGTTATTGCTAATAAGGAGGGAGAGCATGTTGACAAATCTGTTTTAGAAGAATATGCAGACCCGAGTTCTGAAAGATATCAAGCAATGAATGAAGAAATTAGAAAAGAATTAAATTTTACGTCATTACGTTATCACAGACTTGATGATTTGATAAAATCCGTTGGAATTGAACCATGCAAGTTATGTACTTACTGTTGGAACGGAAAAGAATAATAGATAAAAATGGTAGTATCTTACGAAAGAGTAAGAGTACTACCATTTTTTTTAAGCCAATCCCGATACATTTTATAGTCTGGCATGATTTGTGAGACTTTATTCCAAAAATCTTTTGAATGATTCATATATGTAAGATGGCATAACTCATGTACTACAACATAATCAAGAACACGGGGAGGCGCAAGCATTAATCTCCAGTTAAAAGATAATGTTCCTGAATTAGAACAGCTTCCCCAACGTGTTTTTTGATCACGAATGGAAATATGCGTATAGGTACCACCTGTTTTTTCAATATAATATTTAACTCGTTTTGTAAAGTAGTCATTCGCTGCTTTTTTGTACTGTTTTTCCAAATAGATTATCTGAGGATCTTTGTCATTTTTTTCAATTATGGCAGGTTTCTTTTTTTGCTTTTGATAAGTATCGAGTAACCAGTCTTTCTTCTTATCAAGAATTGCATTTAATTCATAGGATGGCAGATATTTTGGAATCCTTACAATAATATTGCCACCAGGTTTTACTTCAATTCCAATGGACTTACGGCTGCTCTTAATAATCTGATAAGGTATGATATAAGATTGATGATTTTTCTTTATAATTAATTCTGGATTCATTACGGTCTCCCATGATTATTTCTGTTATTGTAGCATGCTGATGATGATTTGTAAAAAGGGAAATGATATGATAGAATTTCTCTAATATGAATGATAAAAGAGGTCAGACATGAATTGTAATATCAGTGAAAAAGTTGTAAATAAGACATGTATCTTAATTGGAGCAGGTGAATTTAATGTTGATCCAAAGAGTGTTGAAAAGGATGCATATATTATTGCGGTAGATGGTGGAATTGATTATTGCAGGTTGTATTCCATAAATCCTGATTTATATCTGGGGGATTTTGACTCTCTGAGTGAGGCAGGAAGAAAATTTCTTTTTCATATAAATGAAAATTATCCCAAGAAGGTGATATCGTTACCGAAAGAGAAAGATGATACAGACATGCTTGCTGCCATTAAAGAAGGAATGAAAAGGGGGATGCTCAATTTCAAAATCTTTGGAGGCTTGGGTAAACGCTTGGAACATACAATCGCCAATATTCAGTGTTTGATTTATTTAAAAAATAAGGGAGCTAGGGGAGAATTAATAGATAAAGGAATCAGAATATCAGTGATTCGTGATGAAAGTCTACGTTTTGAACGTGAGAAAAAGGGCTATCTGTCATGTTTTTGCATGGGAGCAGAAGCAAGAAATGTTTCCATACGTGGAATGAAATACAAACTAAATGATGTCAGTTTAACAGATTCTTACCCAATAGGTATCAGCAATGAGTTTATCGGTGAAGAATCAGAAATTGAAGTCAAAGAAGGTTTATTACTTATTATAGAATCAGAATTTGATAATATAGGCAAATAAAAAGGAGATGACTCTCCTTTTTATTTATATATAAATATGATCTATATTTATTACGGTATTATAGCTGTTATCAATTCCTTTTACTTCATCCTGAATCCTTTTTACTATCATATCATCAGAGAATTTAAATTTATAAGGAACAAGGACATCAAATATTATATTTGTGTGAGTGGGACCTATTACAACACGAAAGTCATGGAAATTTAGGCATTTGTCAATGCCTAAAATGATTTTTTCTACATGTTCTTTTAGACAGTTTATCTCATTATTATCCGTAATGACGGGGTCCATATGAATAACTGCTTCACAGTATAGTTCTTCTTTTAACTTATTCTCAATTTGATCAATCGTATCGTGTATTAAAAGGATATTTTCCTTTGCAGATACTTCGGCATGAAGAGAAATCATAACACGACCGGGACCATAGTCGTGCACAACAAGATCATGAATACCTATGATCATGTCATAAGACATTACAATATGTTTTATTTCATCCACAAATGCTTTCTCAGGTGGCTGACCTAAAAGAGGGTTGATTGTATCTTTTATAGCTTCAATACCAGAATATAAAATAAACAGTCCGACTAAAATACCACAATATCCGTCAATCTGCAAATGAAATACTTGAGAAATAACAGCAGACAATAATACAACAAATGTAGCAATTGTATCACTGGCACTGTCTATCGCAGTTGCCATCATTGCTGAGCTGTCTATTTTTTTCCCAATAGAGTGGTTATAAAATGCCATATATATTTTAACAAGAATGGATATGATCAATATAACTGCAATCAGTGGACTAAATTCTGGCATTACAGGATTCGTAATCTTGGAAACAGATGACTTAATCAATTCCAATGCCATAATCAATATGGTGACGGAAACGAAAAGACCTGAAAGATATTCCATTCTGCCATGACCAAAGGGGTGTTCAGAATCTGCTTTTTGCCCGGCAAGTTTGAATCCGATCAGGGTAATAAAGGAAGAACCTGCATCGGACAGGTTATTAAAAGCGTCAGCTGTAATGGCAATGGAATTACTTAATGTCCCAGCTAAAAATTTTCCTAAGAATAACAGTATGTTTAGAAAAATTCCAAAAGAACCACATAAAACACCATATAACTGCCTGACTGAACAAGATCTGATATTTTTGTAATCTTTAATAAATATTTTAGATAATATTGTAATCATATTGTTATCCTTTCTGTAATTATGAACAATAATATTGATTGATGAGTGAAATAGATTTACAATCTATAGAATTTACAATCTATATATTGCACCTAAAATGTATTCAGTGTTATAATTTCACACAGTGGTGTTACATGATAGGAAAATAAAGAATTAAAAAATATTATACAACAATAGCATAAAAATGAATAGGAGAAAATTATGAGTAAGAAACCAACAGTATTGATGATTTTAGACGGATATGGATTAAATAGTAAACAGGAGGGCAATGCAGTTGCCGAGGCAAAGACACCTGTTTTGGATAAATTAATGAAAGAGTATCCATTTGTTAGAGGAAATGCAAGTGGAATGGCAGTAGGACTTCCGGAAGGACAAATGGGTAATTCAGAAGTTGGCCATTTAAACATGGGTGCAGGCAGAATTGTATATCAGGAATTAACAAGAATTACGAAAGAAATTCATGATGGCACTTTTTTTGAAAATAAGGCACTGTTAGATGCTATAAAGAATTGTAAAGATAATAACTCAGCTTTGCATTTATATGGCTTATTATCTGATGGTGGTGTTCATAGCCACAATACTCACTTATATGGACTGTTAGAACTTGCTAAGAGAAACGGTCTTGAAAAAGTATATGTTCACTGTTTCTTAGATGGACGTGATACTCCTCCTTCAAGTGGAAAAGAGTTTGCAGTACAATTAGAAGAACAGATGAAAAAAATTGGTGTTGGTGAAATTGCATCTGTATCCGGAAGATATTATGCAATGGATCGTGATAACAATTATGACCGTATCAAAAAGGCTTACGATACGTTGACAAAAGGAGAAGGTAATACCGCTTCATCTGGTCCAGAGGCAATACAGAAGTCTTATGATGAAGGGGTAACGGATGAATTTGTAGTTCCAACAGTTGTTGTAAAGAATGGCGCACCAGTTGCTATAATAAAGGACAAGGATTCAATTATCTTTTTTAACTTCAGACCTGACCGTGCAAGAGAAATAACAAGAGCATTTTGCGATGATGATTTCAAGGGATTTGACAGAAAGAGACTGGATGTTAAATATGTTTGCTTTTCTGATTATGATCCAACTATACCAAATAAAGAAGTAGCATTCCATAAGATTGCAATAACAAATACATTTGGTGAATTTTTAGCAGAACATAATATGACCCAGGCAAGAATTGCTGAGACAGAAAAATATGCCCATGTTACATTTTTCTTTAATGGTGGTGTAGAAGCACCTAATAAAGGGGAAGACAGAATTTTGGTTAATTCTCCAAAGGAAGTCGCAACCTATGATTTGAAACCCGAAATGAGTGCTTACGAAGTTTGTGATAATCTTGTAAAGGCGATTAAATCTGAGAAGTATGATGTTATTATCATTAACTTTGCTAATCCGGATATGGTTGGGCATACAGGTGTAGAGGCAGCAGCAATTAAGGCAGTGGAAGCTGTTGATGGATGTGTAGGAAAAGCTGTGGAAGCATTAAAGTCAGTAGATGGAACGATGTTTATCTGTGCTGATCATGGTAATGCAGAACAGCTTGTTGATTATGAAACAGGAGAACCTTTTACAGCACATACGACAAATCAGGTACCATTTATATTAGTAAATTATGATAAAGATTATACACTGAGAGAGAATGGCTGTTTAGCAGATATCATTCCAACATTGATTGAAGTTATGGGAATGAA
>CAZQTM010000112.1:0-6816 GCA_964595855.1 uncultured Lachnospiraceae bacterium
GCAACAGCTAATGTATGTGGAAATTCTGTACCAAAAACATGTATTATGTCAGGATGAAACGTTTTAATAATACTGCCAAACTGAATTTCCATTCCTTCATCGTAAATCTCAGGATTATTCAGATTCTCAATAAATCCGTAACACTCAATTGGATAATCTGAAAAAGAAAATGTCTCATGAAAATCTGCTAATTCTTCCGTAACGGGAAAACATATTCCAAGCTCAATATCACTATTTTTCGATGAAATTAAACGATTCAGTGTACCTGTCAGCCAACCTTCACGTACACTATATTCGATATGAAGTTTTTGTGCGATAATCGGAAGTATAATATTGCAGACCCATAAAACTCGCATATTTTTTCCTTTCTACTTTTTATATATTAAGGTTTTAATCATATTATATGTTGATGAAAATTTCTTTGAACCAGCAAGTAATGTCCTTATCTGTGCCCCTGATAATATCATGATAAGATGATAAAAAACTGCCTTTTTACCAAAATATATCCTTGTTATTTCCCTATGTTCTTTTTCAGATTGTTTTATATTCTTATCCGATTCTGAATATCCGCCACCCTCATATGAGCAGACAACAATGGGTACTGAAATCGCCGTTGCCTTTTCATTATAAATGCAATACAGGAAATGTTCATAATCTGCACGTACCAGATATTTTTGCAGGTAAGCGCGGTTATCAAATAATCGCTTATCATAAAAGCACACCTGATGACAGGGAACATTACGATAGCATGTAAAATCATTCATTCTTGGCGCAGATGTCACAACACAATCCTGCATTTCATTATATTGATTACCATAAAAGATATATTTTTTATCCAAACTTTGATATTTTTCTATTTCATTTTTAATGTTTTCCAGTACATTACTATCTCTTAAGTAGTCACCACAGTTTAAGAAATAGATATATTTTCCCTTAACTTCCTTTACTGCTTGATTCATTCCATCATATATTCCAATATCTTTTTTCTGAATAAAACGAACCCGGGATTCATTTAATAGTCCTCTTTTTTCCAGTTCCTTAATAGAGTCATCAGTAGAATATCCATCTTTTATAATAATCTCATAGTCTTTCAATGTCTGACCAAGAATACTTTCAATTGTCTTAATCACTTTTATTCCTGGATTCAGTGAAACGACAATAATACTAAAATATTTTTGTTGCATTAAACCATTCCCTTTCATAAAACAACCAAGATTTATAAGGTAGTACCCTGACTCCATCTGCCGATGCCGTTTTTAGAAACAAAAGAAAATACATAATGGCAATAAAGACTGTAAGAATCAAAATAATTCTTTTCTTTTTATTATCTTCAACCCGACAAATTACATTTGGAATCAGCAATATGTGTGATGTTACAAGATAATAGCCAAAACGTGATAACAATGGGATAAAAGAACAACATGTATATAATGCTATCGCCATTAGATTTAAGTTAAAATAAAAGGTATTCTCTTTAGAATCCTTTATTGTCTCTTTATAACAAATGAAACAAAGTACCAGGACAGCAACACATCGAATAATACTAAAAATATTATCAGTAATGCCTCCTGTCTCATTTAAATACGGTGTATTCTGATAGGATGGATATAGTTTCAATGCTATCTGCATATAAAAATCTTTTTCAATTAAAAAACTGGCACACACAAGAGCAGATATTATAATCTGCCATTTTTTTAATGTACGATTGGCTATAATATAAAGAGGAATAACGACCAGTACTGATTTATGAAACAATGCCGCAAACAAGATTAAGATGATAAATTTAAAATACTCTTTCTTCACTACATACCGGAAAGAATAAAGTGTAATTGCCAGTACAAAGTAATAACGAACTGTATTAAAAGAGCGAAAATAAATTCCCAATGTTATAAAAAGGAAAAAACCAAGTGCAAAACTATCTGCTTGGTTATAAATACTTTTCATAAAAATAAATGTAGTAGCAAATGCAAATACAGCAAACATAAGAAGATAATCTTCTTTACCTGAAATCAAATAAAGTGCTCTTACTACAAAATTATATCCGGGTTCCGTAACCACATATCCGTTTTCTGCTATCTCATGACAGGTAACCACATAAGTCCAATAATCATTTCCAACTTCCAGGCGAAGTGCTGCCAGTAAAAAAAGAATAGAAAAAATAACAGTCATATAGACCTTGTTTAATGCCTGCTGCCTGGTAATTCCTGTATCAATTTTTGCGTGTTGATTATTTATCTGGCAGGCTACCAGAATCGTAACTGCTGCTATAGCACTATATAGGATCATAATGGCCTCATTTCCATTCTTTCATTCCTTTTTTCATAATGGTATATGCTTCGCGAAATGTAATTGTTTGCTTATTATTAAATAATAATGATTTATGTCTAATAAGATATCTAAGTGCTAATGGTTTTGCAAGAAATCCGTATAAGCATTGATATAATACGCCACGGTCAAAGAAAAATTTTTCTGTGTATCCCTGAAACCATGTGGATGGCCTTTCAACCTCTTTTCCAAGACAAACGGGCACAGCATATACCTTAAAATTATTTTTCAGACAATCTCTGATAAAGATACTATCTTCCCCATTGCTGTACTTAGCACCACCTCCAAATAAAAGTGAAAAGGCAATATTCGCCTTGCGCAATTTTTCTCTGCGTACCCCGAAACTATATGTAGGATAACGTCCACAGTTATAACGATGTACACGAAATTCTTTCTCCGTATGGTATGTCGCACGTTCTTTTCCAACTTCCATATTGAATAATAGCATATCCGCATGTGGACGCTCTTCAAATGCCTTTACAACTTCTTTCGCATATCCTTTGTCATACACAATATCTTCATCAGAAAATAAAATAATATCTGCAGATGCTCTTAGCAACGCATTGTTTCTTGAAAGTCCAACTCCTCTTTCAAAAAAACTGTAACACTTAATTTTATGACTGCAAAATTCATATTCTTCATATTCATTTCGATTGCACTGATTTACAATAATGGAATTGGTTTCCAGATTCATTTTCTCGGCTAGTTCAGTCACATTCTCGCTGACTGCTGAAACTAATGTCTCAATTGTCATGGATTATACATTCCTCCTGCCCAGATAATAATTCTTTAGAAAACGATCATCTGCATCTGTCAAAATAGCCCCTGCTATATTACAATCCTGCTTTTTCAACATATTAATCAATTTCGTCGTTATTTTACCATTTGTCTTACCAAATGGTATTAAAATGATTGCTCCGCCACAATTCCTAATATCTTCAAATGATTCTGTCTTTAAAACAATCTGTTTCTTAATTCCCTTACACTTTTCCATCAGAATGGGAACACATGGATTTTCTAGTGTATGAGAGGTGGATGCATTTACCAGATAATACCCTTTTTCATCTGTACAAATATATTTATAGTTAGCCTGCAATTCCGACAGGTACTTTTCATCTTTTTGATTTGTTACCGCACCTAAAAAAGGTATATCGTATCTTTTTGTAAAATCCGTCTCAACATACACTGCATCATCAAGCAGGTATAAAATCATAAGAATAAACAGGCTAAAAAGTCCTCCAAGAAGTCCTCCTAAAAAGGCAGCATTCTTTGTACGGGTATTTAGATCTACCGGATATGGCTCCCCTTTACTGAATAATTCTATTTGCTTAAGCATATCTATTTTCTGTGCAAAATGTGCGAGGCTTTTTTCATATGCATCTGCTATCAATTTGGATAGCTCTGCATTTGTGGTAGTGACATTGACAGTAAGAATTCGGTAATCCCCAAGCATTTCACCTGTGACAGATGAAAGAATCTGATCCTTTGTAACATTATCCGGTAACAGACTTAAGGCATAATCTACAATTGGATCATCCCTTAAAATGCTGTCCCATGTATATGCATTATAATAATCCGTGCTGTTTTCAAATTGGGCAAAATTAAAGGTAATATAGTAATCACTGCTGACCCTGTAATTCTTTTCACCGTTTGTAACAGATGTAATTCCGTTATATAATAGTGCTCCTATGAGGGCTCCACCAACAATTGCAGCAACAATAATCCATATTCTTTTTATAAATAAAAGGAAAAGACGTTTTAAATCAATGCCCTCCTGCATAAATCTTTCTTTTTCCATATATGTCCCCTTATTCGGAATCTTCATTTCCCTCTGTCTTCATTGCAGTTATTTGTTTGCTGTCAATTCCTTCCGTACTTTCTGCCCTGAAAAGAATTTTTAGAGTAAGTAACATCAATTTAATGTCCAGCCAGACCGTATAGTTCTGAATATAGGATAAGTCCAATTTCAACTTATCATAGGGAGTTGTATTATACTTCCCATAAACCTGTGCATAGCCCGCAAGTCCAGCCTTTACTTTCATACGAAAAGCAAATTCAGGCATGTCCTCCATATATTGCTTTATTATTTCCGGTCTCTCAGGACGAGGACCAATAAAAGACATATCACCTTTTAGTATATTAAAAAGCTGTGGTAATTCATCAATTCTGACCGCACGTATAAATTTTCCAATTGGTGTTATACGGGAATCGTTCTTTGCAGCCAGTCTGGCTACTCCATCTTTCTCCGCATCTACCCGCATGCTTCTGAATTTCAATATATAAAAGTTTTTCCCATGTATGGTGCATCTGACCTGTTTATAGAGTACCGGACCACCATCATATGTTTTAACGGCTATTGCTGTAATTAGCATAATGGGCGAGGTAATCACCGTAAGAAGTATGGCACATACAATATCAATTACCCATTTAGCAAAACGCTGCTCCACTTTTAGTGAGTACTCTCTTGTTAGTAAAATCGGTGTATCAAAAAGGTGCATCTGATCAGATCCCTTTATGATAACATCGGAAATCTTTGGCATCATATATACGCGAATATCTCTGCTATAAAAGAATTTCAGTAATTTATTCCTTACAGCAGAGGGAACATCCCAAATTACAACTCCATCATATCCTTTTTCGCCAGCTTCTCTCTCAATATCATCCATTCCAAGATCAATATGCATGCATTTTATGATTCTGTATTTATCTTTTCTGCTTGCAAATTTATTTAGTATATCCTCTATTGGATGATCTCCATAGATTAGCATAAGTTTTCTCGGTGGAAAAAATATTCTGTAAACGCGATTACATAAGCATGTCCATAAACCGGCAAACACCAACTGTATCAATGTCATTTCTATTATTGGAGTAGCTTTTACAAGGCGTACTTCCATCAGTGAAATTTGAAAATAGGAAATCGTAGCCACACAGACAATGGCAAACACCTGCGAAAAGAAAACATCCCAAGGTTTTAAATATCCAACTTTTAGTCCCCCATAGGTACTGGAAAAGAAAAAAAGCAGGACAAAATAAACAAACACCATTAACAAATGGCCTTTAAAATATAATTTTACATTAAAAGTAAGTTTCATGTGATAGATTTCTATCCAGACATATGCATACATTGCAGTCAGGATAACCAATCCTAAAAAACATAATAAAAGGATTACTGTTCTTTTTAAGGATTCTTTTCTATTCATGCATCTACCCCCTGTTTCAAATTCTGCGAAGTGTGGCACGTATTGCCCATCCGATAAAACAATATGCGCTATAGGCTAGAGACAATTTTTCAACTTTACGATACAAATTCCAGATTCGTTTTATTGCAGTGCCCTTATTAGATGATAATGATTTCCTGGGTCTTCTATATATGGCCAGTACCTCGTTAAGTCCGTAAGCAAGATTGTCATTACGCATAATCTTCCACCAGGTAGCGCTGTCTTCACTGGGGACATCCGGCATTTCCATAAGATTTTTTGGTATTTTCTCTGTATCTAATAACACTGTTGTTGTAAAAATTATGGTTCTTTGTAATGCCTGCCGATACGTGATAACATCTGGTACCTTTACGATTTTACCAGTAGGTTTTCCCATTTCATCTCCATACTCATATGAAGTAAAAACAAAACCCGCCTCTTTTTCCTGCATAAAAGTTATTTCTTTTTGCAGTTTCTGCTCTAACCATATATCATCCGCATCAAGAAATGCAATATATCTTCCTTTTGCCTGGTCTAAACCGGTATTTCTTGCTTTTGCAGCACCTTCATTCTGTTCCTTGTAAATAACACTAATACGTTCATCTTGTAGCTTTTCTAATGTCTGCATAATTACTTTTTTTGTATCATCTTTTGAACAGTCTTCCACTAAAATAAGTTCCCAATCCTGAAACGTCTGTTTTCGTACCATTTCAATCGTCTGTTCGATATAAGGCTGTGCATTATAAACAGGTACAATAATACTGACTATATCCATATAAAATATACCTCATTATATTTCTTCCTTAACAAGATAAATTGGGCGCTTTTTTACTTCTAAATATGTCCTAGACAAATATTGTCCAACAATTCCAAGACAAAATAACTGCACTCCGCTGACCAATGAAATAATACATACTAAAGAAGGCCATCCACCAACCGGGTCAGTCCATATAAAAGATCTAATTATTATTGCAATTATCAAAATAAAAGCTAACAGGCAAAAAATCACACCCATCACAGATGCAATTGCAAGTGGAGCTGTACTGAATGCAGTAATTCCTTCAATTGAATAAAGAAATAGTTTCCAGAAAGACCACTTTGTCTCTCCATGTATCCTTTCAATATTTTCAAATTCTACCCATTTTGTATCATATCCGACCCATCCAAAAATTCCTTTGCTAAATCGATTATATTCAC
Organism: uncultured Lachnospiraceae bacterium; assembly: GCA_964595855.1. GTDB lineage: Bacteria > Bacillota > Clostridia > Lachnospirales > Lachnospiraceae > RGIG8767. The sequence continues at coordinate 6,720 of CAZQTM010000112.1, forward strand.
CCATGGAAAGAATGGCATCAACCACTTTTCTAGTCATAAGGCGGTAGTCTCTTGCGCCATCTACAATATCAGTCTTACTTATTTTGTTCATAATACG
>CAZQTM010000113.1:0-6771 GCA_964595855.1 uncultured Lachnospiraceae bacterium
GTCTTTTATATATAAATAGGAACAATTGAAAATATTTGAGTAAGAATGTAAGGAGGATTTTATGATTAGTGCAAACAATGTTACTCTTAGAATTGGTAAAAAAGCTTTATTTGAAGATGTTAATATTAAATTTACAGAGGGAAACTGCTATGGTTTGATTGGTGCAAATGGTGCCGGCAAATCAACATTTCTTAAAATATTATCAGGTAACCTGGAAACCACAAATGGTGATATCACAATTACTCCCGGTCAGCGTTTATCATTCCTAGAACAGGATCATTTTAAATATGATGCTTATCCGGTCATGGATACTGTTATCATGGGAAATGCCCGTCTTTACGAAATCATGAAGGAGAAGGATACCATTTACGCAAAAGAAGACTTTTCAGATGAAGACGGAATTCGCGCAAGTGAATTAGAAGGTGAATTTGCTGAAATGGATGGATGGGAAGCCGAATCAAATGCTGCTATGTTATTAAATGGTTTGGGAATTGATACATCAATACACTATACAATTATGTCCGAGTTAAATGGTAATGAGAAAGTTAAGGTATTACTGGCAAAAGCACTATTTGGTAATCCTGATATTCTGTTATTAGATGAGCCAACGAACCACCTTGACCTTGATGCTATTGCCTGGTTAGAAGAATTTCTAATAAATTTTGATAATACTGTTATTGTTGTATCTCATGACCGATATTTTTTAAATAAAGTATGTACTCAAATAGCTGATATTGATTATGGAAAAATACAGCTCTACGCAGGAAATTACGATTTTTGGTATGAATCAAGTCAGTTACTTGTAAAGCAGATGAAAGAAGCCAATAAGAAAAAGGAAGAAAAAATAAAAGAATTACAGGAATTTATCACACGCTTTTCCGCTAATGCTTCTAAATCAAAACAGGCTACTTCAAGAAAACGTGCACTGGAAAAAATTGAGTTGGATGATATTAAACCTTCAAGTAGAAAATATCCTTATATTGATTTTAGACCTGATAGGGAAATCGGAAATGAAGTTCTGTCTGTTGAAGGAATTTCTAAGACAATTAACGGTGAAAAAGTATTAGATAATATTTCTTTTATTATGAATCGTGATGATAAAATTGCATTTGTTGGAAGTAATGAACTTGCGAAAACAATTCTTTTTAAAATCCTGACTAATGAGATGGAGCCCGACGAAGGATCCTTTAGATGGGGTGTTACAACTTCCCAGACATATTTTCCAAAAGATAGTACTGAGGAATTTGATAATAATTACACGATTGTTGAATGGCTGACCGGCTATTCTCCTGTAAAAGATGTCACATATGTACGTGGATTTTTAGGTCGAATGTTGTTTGCTGGTGAGGACGGTGTGAAAAAAGTAAAAGTTCTCTCCGGTGGTGAAAAAGTTCGTTGCCTATTGTCTAAAATGATGATTTCAGGCGCTAACTGTCTTATTCTTGATGAACCTACAAATCATTTGGATATGGAATCCATTACTGCGCTTAATGAAGGCTTAATCAAATTCCAGGGTGTAGAATTATTTTCCTGTCACGATCATCAATTTGTTCAAACAACTGCTAACCGTATTATGGAAATACTTCCTAATGGCACCCTGATTGATAAAATAACAAGTTATGATGAATATTTGGAAAGTGATGAAATGGCGAGAAAACGTACCGTTTATGAAGCTCAAAAGGAAGAAGACAACAATTAATTATGAATATTGTAGATTTACATGTACATTCTACCAGATCCGATGGGAGTTTTACTCCCTGTGAGCTGGTAGATTACGCTATAAAAAAGGGATTAACTGCTTTTGCATTAACAGATCATGACACTGTAGATGGCATTGAAGATGCGATTGTCTATGCTTCCTCTAAACCAATCCGTGTTATTCCTGGCATTGAATTGTCAAGTGAATATGAAGGACGTGATATTCATATTATTGGTTTAATGATTGATTACCAGAGTACAGAATTAAAGAATAATTTAAAGCATTTTGTAAAATCAAGAGAAGATAGAAATATAAAAATATGCAAATTACTGACTTCACATGGTGTACCAGTGACTTATAGTGAATTACAGGCACAATTTAAGGAATCTGTCATTACCAGAGCTCATTATGCAAGATATATGCTTGATAAAGGATATGTAAAATCATTGCCAGAAGCCTTTGAACGGTATATTGGTGATCACGCACCATGTTATGTCCCACGAGAGAAAACAACGACTCAGGAAGCTATTTCCCTCATCTTAAATGCAAACGGCATTCCCATACTGGCGCATCCTCTTCTTTATCATATGAGTGATGAACGACTACAACTTTTAATAACACGATTGAAAGAAGCTGGACTTGTTGGAATGGAAGCTATCTATTCTACCTATTCCCCTGCAGATGAAAGAAAAATGAAAGCATTAGCTGAACATAATGGTCTTTGTATCAGTGGCGGATCCGATTTTCATGGTGCAGCAAAACCTAGAATTGATTTGGCTACAGGCTATGGGAAATTGGTAATTCCAGAAGAAATTCTGACAAATCTATTAAAATACAAGGATAATCATGAATAAAATATTATTTACAGATTTAGATGGAACTTTGCTGAATAATTACTCTCTTATCTCACAAAATATGAAAAATGCACTGGATTTGTTGATTCAAAGTGGGAATAAATTAGTCTTGTCATCCGGAAGACCACTTGATAGTATTATTGACGTCGCAAAAAAGGCAAGCATTCTTTACCCTGGCATCTATATCATTGCTAACAATGGTAGTCTTATTTATGATTACGATAAAAATATTAACATATTGGAAAAACGTGTTACCTTCGATGATGTCATGATAACATGGGAGCTGGCAAGGGAAGCGAATATTCATATCCAAACCTATACGGATTCCTCTATTATTACTGGGAACGAAGATCCTGAGATTGCTTTTTACCGTAAAAAGGTTCATTTACCTCTAATACTGTCAGATTCTCCTATTACTGTTATGGATAAGCCACCATTTAAATTACTAGCAATTGATTTATATGAAAAAAAGCATCTGATTTCTTTTTCAGATGCTCTTTTAAATAAATATTCTGATAAACTTTCAACTGTATTTTCCAATGACCACTACCTCGAAATTTTCTCGTCAGAAGCTGGAAAAGGAAATGCATCAAAATACCTATGTGATTATTTAAATATTTCTATCGCCAATTCCTTTGCAGCTGGAGATGCTTTAAACGATTTATCCATGCTTAAAGCTGCTGGTCGCTCAGTTGCAATGTGCAATGGAGATCCACAGCTACTAAGACAGGCTGACATCATTTCAAGTAAGTCAAATAATGAGGATGGGCTTGCAGATATTATTAGGAAATATCTAATTGATTAAGACTCTACAATCAGATATCTTCCATCTCCTATCTCAAACACCTCATCGGCATTTATGATTTCATCCTGATCGGCACCTTCCATATCAATGCCCTCCTCATCAAAATATCCCCATACTTCCGGTATGGAATCTACAACAACTGCCATACATTCTTCCAGGAAGGCTTCTGCCTCCTCTAAATTTTCAGCTACGGGTTCTGGAAAAAGCTGTCCCTGATTTTCTAAAAAACAAAGTAATACAGTATCATCAAATTCATGCATGGTTCAATCCTCCATAATTAATTCAGTTTTTGATTTTTTAGCTCCTGATAAAGTCTTGCAACCGGTAATCCGACAACGTTATTATAGTCACCATTTATCCTTTTCACAAATGATGCAAAACATCCCTGAATTCCATATCCGCCTGCCTTATCAAAAGGTTCTTTCGTATCCACATATTCTTTAATTTCCTTATCTGTCATAGGAAATAATTCTACATCTGTTCGTTCAGCAAATGCCAAAACATGCGTATTATTCTCTTGTTTCCAAATTACAGATACACCCGTATATACTTGATGAGTATTACCTTGTAATCTATGAATCATTGCATATGCTTCTGCTTCATCTTTGGGTTTTCCCAGTATATTTCCCTCATATATTACAATTGTATCTGCACCGATTACAATATCCTGTAAATGACCATTTTCAAATACTTCCTTTGCTTTTTGATAGGAAAGCTCTTTTACAATCTCTTCAGGATTATTCTTTGTTATAATTTCATCGTTATTACTGGGTTGTACACGAAATGTAAGTCCAACTTGAGTCATCAGTTCTTTTCTTCTTGGTGATGCAGATGCTAAAATAATACTTTTCATTTACTTTTCTCCTAAGCCATACCCTGTAGTATCAAAGTATCCCAATTTATTTATAATCAAAATGTATCTGTGGAATAAATCTTCTAGATAGATTAACATCCGCATACTCCAAATTGGAATGTCCTTTATCCGCCTCCATATTTGCCTCTGTACAAAACATTTCCTGAGAATTAATTACCTCTCTTCCATTTCTGCTTATTTTAGTATATGTCCCATCTTTTTGCATCAGATGTGCTTTCACAGTATCTTCTAATTCAAGTTGGAGTATATGCAGTACCTTTTCTTTTAAATCTGGTTGTTCTATAGGAAATAATATTTCTACTCTCCTCTCTAAATTTCTCGGCATCCAGTCTGCACTTCCACAATATATCTCTGGATTCTTATTATTGTCAAAATAGAATATTCTGCCATGCTCCAAAAAATTACCAACAATTGAACGTACTCTTATATTTTCACTAACGCCCTCTATTCCAACTTTTAAGCAGCATATTCCACGTACAATCAAATCAATTATAACACCGGCTCTACTAGCATCATACAAAGCATCAATAATATCCTTGTCACAAAGAGAATTAACTTTTGCAATAATCCGTGACGAATACCCTCTTTTTGCATTCTCCTTTTCTCTTTCAATAAGATAAAGGAAACGATCCTTTAGCCAAAGAGGTGCAAGACTTAGTTTATTCCATGTCAAAGGTTCTGAATAACCGGACAACATATTAAATACAGCTGTTGCATCTTCCCCAAATGCTTCCTTACATGTAAATAATCCAATATCCGAATACAATTTTGCAGTTGCATCATTATAATTACCAGTACCCAGATGTACATATCGTCTAATACCATCTTCTTCTTTTCGAACTACAAGGGTTATCTTACTGTGAGTTTTTAAACCAACCAGACCATAAATTACATGACATCCTGCATGCTCTAATTTCTTTGCCCATACTATATTGTTTTCTTCGTCAAACCTTGCCTTTAATTCAACCAATACAGAAACCTGCTTACCATTTTCGGCTGCCTGTGCAAGTGCCGAAATGATTGGTGAATTTCCACTTACTCTGTAGAGAGTCTGTTTAATTGCAAGAACATTAGGATCCTTTGAAGCCTCTTTAATAAAATTTACAACTGGTTCAAATGTCTGATATGGATGATGAAGTAAAATATCCTGTTTCCTAATACACTCAAATATGGAAATTCCGTCCTTTATTTGTGGCACCTGCTGTGGTGTATAAGCTTGTGTCTTTAGGGATTCAAATCCATTCATTCCATACATCTTCATTAAAAATGTGAGATCAAGTGGTCCACTGATATAATAAATCTCTTCTTCACTAGTGGATAGTTCTGACGTAATTATTTTTAACAGACGTTTATCTATTTTTTCCTCAACTTCTAGTCTTATTACTTCGCCCCATTGTCTTTTCTTTATTTGTTTCTCGATTTCTTTTAATAGATCAGCTGCTTCTTCCTCATCAATCGTTAAATCTGCATTCCTCATAATACGGAATTTACAGGTTGTAACAATATCATAGTTCAAAAATAGTTTATTAATATTTCGCTCAATAATCTCTTCAAGTAAAATTACGGCTTTTTGTTCTATCTGATTAGAAGGTATGGATACTATTCTTGGTAGAACACTTGGGACCTGTACTGTTGCAAATTCATATTCGTTCTTTTCATCTTCCGAACTCTTTTTCTTAACTAAAGCACCGATATTTAATGATTTATTACGAATAAGTGGAAACGGTCTGGAACTGTCTACTGCCATTGGAGTTAATACAGGATAAACGTTATCTTCAAAGTAAGTATCAACATATTTCTGTTGTTCCTTTGTCAGGTTTTCATTTTTTTTAATTACATTTAATCCGTTCTTCTTTAGAAGCGGTAATAATGACTGATTGTAGGTTTTACACTGCATTGCAACTAAATCGTGGGTTGCTACATTAAGTTTTTCCAACTGTTGCTTTGCTGTCATGCCTGCAATATCCGGCTTTAGATAATTAGCATTTACCATATCTTTTAATGAGGCAACTCTAATCATAAAAAATTCATCTAAATTTGATGCTGTAATACTGAGAAATTTTAATCGTTCGAATAGTGGAATTTGTTTATCCAATGCTTCACTTAATACTCGTTTATTGAATAATACCCAACTCAGTTCTCTATTATAATAATATTCTGGATTTTTTAAGGATTTGTCTCCCATAGTTTGGCCTTCCTACAAATTCTTCTTCTGTTTTATTATCGGATGTATACTAAATATTTCTTCAAAAAAATCTGCACTTTTATCAAACAGCCCTTTTTCCAATGTAATATCTTCATCTGTAAATACAGTTATGATTAATTCATTTTCATGAAGACGGGCAGATATCTCATTAAACTTCTGTTTCTGACTACGATTAAGTCCATTGGCAACTCGTAAAATTGCTGTCAATTTTGTTATTCTCATATAAGTATTAACATCAATTACTGTCTCTCTGGCCATCTGAGTATAATATTCAAATTCCAGATGATTAAACTTAACAATATTTGCAACAATTTCTCTTTCTTCATGTGAAAG
>CAZQTM010000114.1:0-6724 GCA_964595855.1 uncultured Lachnospiraceae bacterium
TTCTTATCGCTTGCGACATTAGCTTCACCTGAAATAATTACTTGTACACCTTCTATAGGAATTATTGGATCAGATGATGAGCGAGTAATTTTGTGAACTATTCCTTTCTGAGTGTATACTTGGGCAATAGCATTTGATGTTATTAATGTAATCAGTATAAGGAATATAAGATAATTCAATTTGTTCATTTTATGTTGTCACATTTGTTTACATGTAACTCTAAAAGAGTCATATTTACTTATGTACAAATAATTATTTATAGAGTGTTTCCACATTCAGAACAGAATTTAGAGCCTTTGTTATTTTTGTGCCCACATTTTGTGCAAAAAACGGATTCTAAAACATCTGTAGTAGAGTTTGTGGATTTGTTATGCTCTTTCAATACACTTTCAACTATCTCAAGTGCTTTATCGTCTAATTCTGATTGTCGTACCATTCCCCAGATTTGGGTTATAAGTACTGGCCAAAAAAATAGCATCGAAATAATAGTTGGAATAGCTTGTTGACCAAAGATTCCAACACCTGCCTCGAATTCAATACCATCGTCTTTAGGAATCAAGCAAATTTTTAATGCTGATTTTAATCCAAGAATTGCTTTAAATGCACTACCTTTTGATATAGAAATATCAACTCCTCCGCTTAATAAATCATCTATTTGTACGTCAAATTGTTCAGATATAAATTCTATTCTTATTTGATCAGCTATTGTTGGAATCAATGTAGGATTACCTTGAAGCGTCTTTTTAGTAGAAAATGTTCCCATAATTTACAATTTAAAAGTGTAATGATTGTATTGCTCGATATTGGCTAGTTGTAAATAATACTCCAGCCTCAATAAGGAGTTCTTTGATTTCTAATTGTTGTTCTTCCGTATAATTCTTCTCTATAGATTTTAAAATAGAAATAATTTTTTCGGATTGTACTTTAATTTCGTCTTCAGTGACTATACCGTCTTCCATAATTTTCTTGAATGTTGGTTGATCCATGACTGATTCATCCAAGTTCAACATTCCTTGTTCATTAAAAAACATAAGCTATTTATTATTTAAAGTTTATTACCACAATGCTTGCAATATATCCAATCTTCTGAAACTGATTGATTGCATTTTGAACATATTTTCCCGGATTTTTCTATTGAAATATGTTCAATGATATTTTTATACTGGGAACTATTCTCCCATTTCAATATTTCTTTTACGCGAACCGCAGAAAATGGATGATTTTGATTCATAATAGCAGCTATTTGCAAGGCTTTATTCCATAAGCCGTCATTACGAATAGATTCGTATTGATCTGCTTGCTTTGACCATTCTTTCATATCAATATCTTTAGTAATAGAAGCAGGGCCACCAGATAGGCGTGCCATAGTGCTAGTTACTATTGATGGACTCGTAACAATGCTTGCAGCTCTATCACAAGAGAGTTCACTTTTGCGTTCCCAATATAAAATAGCATATTGAATAGGTATTCCCAAACTTCCAATTACACCGAGGTAATCAAGTCCATTCATAATATAATGTGCTATTGAATGATATAATACATGACGACAAAGTATATGTCCACACTCATGTGCAATAACAGCATCCAATTCCTCATCTGTCATCATATTCACCAATCCGGAAGTTATTGTAATATATATTTTTGTATCACCAAAAGTCCATGCATTTGGATTGGGATCCATTGATAGGTAAAATTCAGGCTCTTTAATACCCAATTTTTGGCATATTGGTGGTAAATGACTATATAATTGAGGTAGTTGGTTAGGAGATAAACGGATAGCTGATGCCATATTTATGCCATATTGTAATTGCTCCAAACCCAAAGACATAAGTTTTTTTACTAAGGTTGGAAATCCTGGAATGCTTTCTAACTGCCTTAATGCAGCAGCATCTTCAGGATGAATAAAATCAGAAGCTTTTATCATTTTTGTATATCTTTAATGAATAATATTCTATAATGAGTCATTTGCAATTAAATTTCTAACATTTATCCCTTTGGAATTCGATGATTAATGGCAGTGCCTTGATAATATTTATATTATTATTTTTTGAGTTATCACATAAGTCTTCATATCGTTTAATGTCAGGATGAACAAATTTAATATTCTTAAATTCATTTTTTATCTCATCACAAGATTCGATTGCTTTCATTTCTTCTTCAGTTGGCATTCTATAACCGATAAGTAATTTTTCCATGATCCAACGATTGTGTTCCACACGAGCTAAAAGTTGTATATCTTCTTGTGTAAGTTCTAGTTTTTTATCTGTATAGCCAATTGAATTTAGTTTATATTGCAATGAGTTTGCCAAATATAGACAAGACCACTGACTGGAGATAACAATATTATTCCAAATCGAGTTTAAAGAATCCATTTCTGGAATTGCTGAAGGTAAAGTTTTATTAGTATAATAGTAATTATATATATAATTATATAGCTTGGCCTCGTTTAGTTTCTCATCATCAAGTTCGTATATGCTATCTAACATTCCGAAAGGATAAACTTGAGAATATTTATGCTTATTATCTTTGTGTTTGTCACTGCATAACATATCAAGTAAAGCGCTTGATGATTCTTGCAGTATGAAAACAGGTATTTTTTTATCATATACGATGTTTGGTAAATATAATCCCATTGCAATAGCTTTGGTTGAGCTGGTAATACATATTGCTATGGACAGAATTTCATTCTCATTCTCTGACCATTCAATAAATTTTCTCCGTATGTTTTCACTTTCAATTCGTCCTTTAATAAATTCAAATCTGATATCCAAAAATCCTTTATTTATATCTTCATTGTCATTTGTGTAATTGTGGTGTGGTGGTTCTTTATCTGCACCAATAAGATCAAAATAATTTTTTGACATAATGTCAAAATATCCTTGGTGTCTTCCTATAAAGAAGTCCATCTCAGTATCAGCGTATTCATCAATGAAAGTGATAACAGTTTGGTTTTCTTTATGCAAATTTTCATCCAAATCTATAAAATTTGGAAAATGTAATAAATGAGCAGCTTCCTCACCTAATGCTATTCCCATTTTCGTCATACCAACAATAACAATATGAATGTGTTTATTGCTGTGTGCACTTAATGTTTCTCTATCAAAACGTGGATATGATAGTTTTTGGTTATTTAAAAATATACTATTTCTTACCAGTAACATATCAGCCCATTCCTTATACAGGTTAATTGGATAAAAATCAATATATTGTCTCCACTCTTTAGATAGATCAGTAATCTGAAAAGTTGCAAAAGTGCTTTGGCTTTCAAATATAACTTTAAAAGGAATGGTCGATTTAACTAATTTCATTTTATGAATCTGAACGATTTTAGACAAATATTGAACATTCAAGGAATCATGATTTGTTGATGTTCTGTCACCAATGATAAATACTTCTTTTGCACGAAAAGTATATAGTTTCTCTAATTCTTCCGTGGAATCGCGCCTTGCATTGAGATATAGTAGTCTTTTTTCTTCTTTGCTATTTAATTCTGCATAAACCTTACTTCTGACCTCTATAGAAGGTCTGCTGCTCTGAATTAAGATATAACAATTCCCATATTTCTTGTTTCTACATATTTGTCTGACCAATAAAGGAACCATTTCGTCAAATCCAATGATTACTATATGATTATTTAAAGGATAACATATGTCTCCATCTCTAAATCTCTCTACTCGCCTTTCTAATATATTGCTTATAACAGATATAAGAATCCCTAAAAATAAGATAATTCCCAAAATGGCTGTAATTATAAAAAACCATGATGGCTCTTGTTCAGAATCTTGAGTGTTATGTATTGTTTCCCAAGCGCTACCTGGATCAATAAATACTAATATTAATCTTTTAAAGAAACCATAACCTTCTGTACTAACATAGTTAAAATTGAACAGTAATATGCCAACTATATATAAAACAAAAAACACAAATATGATAACAGCTGTTAAATATAAGAGTTGTGTTCTTCCTTTGCCTGATAATGCTCTGTCTATAGAAAGTAGAATATTCATAAATAATTATTTATTTTCACCTTTTTGAACATATATAGTATTATTACTCTCACTATTTGATGCATATAAAAAGTCCCCTTCCTTAGAATATGTCATATGCATTGGCTTACCGTCCACAATAATCTTAACTGGATATGAAACTTGTTGCTGATTAAGTGGAACAAGTATATCAAGTATTCCATCCTTATTAGTTATTGTTGTAGTAAAACCAAAATCTATTACTGCATCTGCAATAGGTTTTTCTGTTTCATTGTCTTTAATACAATATCTTACTCTGCCATATGTTTCAGTATTGCGGCTAATTGGTATTAAGATGTTATCTTGTAACTTAATAATTGTATCTAATGGCATAAAACCATAGGCTTTCATAATAATCCTAATATTCTTTCCCTTATATTTTCCTGGCAAATTAGGAAAAATAATAGGTTGTTTGATATTCTTTATAGTAAATGAACGTTTATCAGTGTCACTAAGATATAAGTAGATGCTGTCCGTTTCATCTGCACTTAAAGGTAGAGCTTTTTTGTAAGATTGCGATAATAGTAAAGACAAATCAAAGGGTTGAGATTTAAAAGTCAATACAGATAATCCGATAATAATTGATAAAGTGATAGCAAATAAGCTTAAAAGCTTAATAATAAAATGTTTCCTTCGATTCCACAAAATGCCATAATCAACCTCAAGCATCTTAGCTATAAGTCTGATAAAAGCTTTATGAAAGCGTATTGAATGAAATTTGGAATTCTCTGCTTGAACATCTATGCCAAGAAGTTCAAGACCTCCTAATGTTAATTGTTTATGGAAACATTTCTGAATCCCAGAATGAGGAATCCCATCGATAATAAATGGTATGATTTCTTTTTCTCGTCCTTTAGAACGATAGTAGGCAATCTCTTCTCCAATATACTTAGATTGTGCTGAATTTTGCGAACATATTACAATTAAGTATTTTGATTCATCTAACTTATTATGTAGTTCTTCACTAAGTACACCACTAGTAAGCTCATCATTATCACGAAAGACTTTGATTCGTTTAGGAACTTCTGGTTTTATCTTCTGAATCTGAGTTGGCAGATTGTATGATTCCAATAAAAATTGAAGTCGCTTTGCAGTGCGAATATCCTTATGGCTATAGCTGATAAATGCAAAAAACTTATGTGTCATTTGATTGTATTTTTTGTTGTGCTAAACCAAACCTTATATTTATTTATAATTTTCTCTTTTTCCTTTGCTTCGATGGAATGTATCTGCAAAATCATACCAATCTTATCATCAAAATGCTCTTGCCTGATTTCTCCATCTTTATAGAATACCAAAGTTTTTGGCTTACCTCTTAAGCTATCATTCAAATTATAAACATTGATTGTATTATTCTCAATATTCCAATTCTCATACTCAAGAATAATATAGTCTCCAGACATTCCTCTTTGAGAAGAAGGTGAGTTTTCAGTAATAGCACCTATGAAAAGATTAGTTTTCATGAATTGAATGGCAGTATCTTCATTTTGTAATGATTGACTGTAAGGGATTATACTTATGTTTTGTTTAGCTATCATTGTTTTTTTATCTGTTTCTCCATAGATTTCCTTTAGTATCTCCAATGCCTGTTTATAATATCTCAAAGCTTCCTCATAAGCACCTTGACTACCATAAACCATACCTATATTGTTCAAACTAGTTGCTACATTTGGATGTCTCTCTCCGAAAACTTCCTTTTGTATCTTCAACTCTTGTTTATAATATTTCAAAGCTTCCTCATAAGCGCCTTGACTACCATAAACCATACCTATGTTGTTCAAACTAGTTGCTACATTTAGATGTCTCTCTCCAAAAACTTCCTTTTGTATCTCCAACGCATGTTTATAATATCTCAAAGCTTCCTCATAAGCGCCTTGACTACCATAAAGCATACCTATGCTTATCAAACTATTTGCTACATCTGGATGTCTCTCTCCGAGAATTTCCTTTTGTATCTCCAACGCATGTTTATAATATTTCAAAGCTTCTTCATAAGAACCTTGATTACTATAAATACCGCCAATGTTGTTAAGGCTGGCAGCAACATCAGGATGTCTCTCTCCAAAAACTTGCTTTTGTATATTTAACGCTTGTTTATAATATCTCAAAGCTTCATTATATTTGTCTTGTCTATCATAAACACCGCCTATATTGTTAAGGCTGACAGCAACATATGGAGCTCTTTCACCAAAAACTTCCTTTTGTATATCCAACGCTTGTTTAAAATATCTCAAAGCTTCATCGTAAGCGCCCTGATAATGGAAGACAGTACCTATGTTGTTAAGGCTGGCGGCAACATCTGGAGCTCTTTCACCGAAAACTTTCTTTCGTATCTCCAGCGCCTGTTTATAATACTTAAAGGCTTCTTCATAAGAACCTTGTTTACTGTAAACACCACCTATGTTGTTCAGACTTAGTGCTCTGCACGTGTCATTTTCAGAAAATCTTAAAGCTATTTTATGGTATTTCAATGCTGATTTATAATCAGCCATATATTCGTTCTCAAATAAACCTGCTTTATTAAGATATTTCCAATTTGTTGAATCTGCTTGTATGAGAAGTTTAAAGCAATACGATACAGAATCATTCTGATGTAACATCATACATGCTTCTATCTTATTTTCTATTTTTTCGCAAAAAGTCATAAGTTCTTTAGCTGCTTGTCCTTTTTTTGTTAATCCTTCAGCCAAATCATTCTT
>CAZQTM010000115.1:0-6715 GCA_964595855.1 uncultured Lachnospiraceae bacterium
CTATCATAAGGGAGAAACACTAGCATTCTTTCCATTTACAGACGATAGAGGTACAACAATTTACATCTGTGATATGAATCCAAGCGTACAGATTACAGTAGAAGACTTAGCTGACGGAAAAATGCTCGAAGAAGCTGTTTCAAAGTTCAATGAAAACAAAAGTAATGATACTTTTATTGATGTTCTTGAACTTTTACGAGATAGCACAGTTTACGTGCCTTATAATGCAGTTTTAAGCGAAAGAGATCAGGAAAGATTTGAAAAAATCATTAATGAAGCAGGTGAAAATCTTGATAAACTTGTTGGTCTAGAGTTTACCGCGAAAGATGAAACAAGATTAATTCCCGATATACTCGAAAACAACGGTAATTATTTCTTTCCTATTTTTTCTACAGAAGAGGCAATGGGAGAGTATGGTGACAACTTTTCTAAGATACCTCAAAGTATTCTTGATGCAATCACTTTGGCAAAAAATAATGATAAAAAGCCTGTAGGTATTGTATTGAACGCTTTTAGCGAACCATTTATACTAGATAAAGAAGTATGGGATATTGTTGAGAACATGAAATCGAGATTGATAAAAGGAAATGAGTAAAATAGAGTTAATAAACGGATCTTGCGCTGATTAGAAAGTTGATATTGTAGTAAATGCAGCTAATTCAGATTTATGGGCCGGTGGTGGTATTTGCGGCGTTATATTTAATAAAGCCGGTATAGCTGAGCTTACAACTGCTTGTAGTAAATATAAGACACCTCTCAAAGATAGTTCTGCAGTTATAACACCAGCCTTCAATATGACTAACGCAAAAGCTATTATTCATGCTGTAGGTCCCAATTTTGCCGTAACACCTAAAGCTTTTAAGGAATTATTTGATGCATATTATAATTCACTTAAGGTTATGATGGATAATGATTATCACAGCATATCATTTCCGTTAATAAGCTCTGGTATATTTGGAGGGTCATTATCAAATCCTGTTGCTGAATCCACAAAACAGTGCTTAAGAGCCAATAATAAGTTTATAGCTGATTATCCTAATTACAATATAGACGTTAAATTGTGTGCCTTTATGGCAAGTGAAATGACTCAAGCTCAACAAGAATGGAATATTTTATAATTAAGGAGACGCTTATGATTGTAGATATATTCAAGCTCCTAGAGGATTCTACAGTTGATAACGATAGATATTTATATTATTTAAATGGTACCGATGAACTGCCATCTCTTTCCAATATTATAAAAAAAGAATATAACAATCTGTCCTCTTTTTCTGATGAAAATGCTTGGGAATGCATCACTACATGTATGGAGTATTACCTTGATGACTGTCAGTTTTCCAACTCTATTAAAAAGAAAATTAGACGTGATTTTGTTAATTGGCTACGTAATATAGCTTTTGACCTAAAGATTTCTAATGATATTTTGACTAAAAGTATTTCCGTATTGGTAGCAGAAGATGCAACTATAGGAATCATAAAAGAATTGCATTATTCTAAAGAAAAACGTATTACAAAGAGCACTCTTGCACAAAAACTACAAATCAGTGAAAAAACTGCAAAGGACATTATTAATAAACTAGATAAGAATAATCATAAAAACGAATTAAAGATTGCAGGTCAAAAAGTAGTTCTAGATATTGATTCAGAATATAAGTTTGATACAGAGTTAGGAGTCAGGAGTCGTTATTTTTCAGCTAAAAGTACGGTTAATCCTGTATTTCTGCAATTTAATATATCTCAAATCTTCACTTTATTAAATGGTTGCAAATGCAGTTATTCCAGTGAAGACAGAAATATGTCTTTATATGTAGCTATGGAAATTTGGGATCAACTCTCAGATTATACCAAGTCAAGAATTAAATCATTCTATGGTAAAAAGGATTCCGATTTTGCTGACTTCCTTGCTGATATAGAGGCAGAACTTAGTTCGTATGAAATACATTCCTATAAGTCAGATAGAGAACAAATCAATGAAATGGATCTTACAGATGAGGAGATTGCAGAGTTAAACGATAAGCTTAATTATTAATCAAAAATAGTAGTAATACATAATATTAAAATATTATAGAAACATATAATAGCCTAAGAATGCCTGATTTTACGGAATTCTTGGGCTATTTTAATGTTTTTATGAAATATTTTCAACTTACCATTTTCTTCCCGTTCGACAGACCAAGCTTTTATATTATATGCCTATAACAAACAAGTCCATTGGACAGATTGGTCAAAATGAAAGGAGACCCAGAAAATGACAAAGAATTTTATTTTATCAAGAAACCCAGAATTATTTATCAAATCAACAGAAAGAGATTATGCTGAGATGATCAGCGGAACTGTAACAGAAGCAGAAGCATATGAGTATGTATCAAATCTTTTGCCATTAGCTAGAGCCTGTAACAACAATAAATCTTGTTGGTTCTGGTTAGTAGACGAGGCTGAAAACATGCCTTCTGATATCAGAGTAGTTTATATGTTTGAGCCAGCATACAGACTTGCAGCAACAATTATGTATGCAATGACTGAGTATAAAACAGTGAGAGAAATTCCTTCAATTTCATATACATTTGAAAAAATACTAAATGGCTGCATGGCTAGAAACTTTCAGGGACACGGCTTTGATAATCACGATGGCTTTATTTATGCAATGAACATATTTGCAAATGCGAATATTTCCAAATTTCTTTCTCTCTTTGGTAAGGATTTTCCAGCATTTAATGAATATTTTATTAAACAGACTAATATCTTAAAAGAAAAATACCTTACTGGTGTTATTCACCACGATATGATCAAGAGCATAACGTACACAAAAGAAGCTTTCGATATAATACGTAAGCTCGAACCATTAAAGAAATCAACATACATATTTGTTTACGGAACACTTATGAAAGGTCAGCCTGCTAATCATTTATTAAATGATGCGGGGTACATTGGTAAATTCAGACTTGCTGATTATGCAATGTACAATCTTGGCGCATATCCTGGCATTAAGGAGCATAAAGGCGAATCTGTTATCGGTGAATTATATGAGATTAATGATGAAATACTTAGAGCTATGGATTCATATGAAGGGACCCAGTACAAGCGAAATCTAGTGACTGTAACTAATTCAGATTCTTCATTTAATGCATATGCATATATATACATTGGAAGTATTACAAATAGCATAATGAGAGAAGAATGGGCTGCAAAAGATACAGATGCTGTTTGGTATGCATGCTATGGTTCAAATTTAAGCTACAATAGATTTAATTGTTATATCGAAGGTGGTTTCTGCAAGGAAAATGGTAAAACCTACGTTGGTTGCAAAGACAATAGTCGTCCATTCGATCAGAAATTAAGAAATTACCCAGGCAAGATGTACTACGGTAATTCTAGTGCCTCTTGGAACAATCTGGGTGTATCTTTCTTCAATCCAGATGCTGAAGGCAAGACAATTATGAGACTTTATAAAATATCTCGTGAACAACTTCACGATATTCAAAAACAGGAAGGATCTTCAGCTAATTGGTACGGCAAAATGGTATGTCTTGACGTAATTGATGACTGTCCAGTATTCACACTTACTTCAGAGTCAGTCAGACCAGAAAATAAGCCATCTGGAGCCTATATAAATATGATGAAAAAAGCATTAGTAGAAGAGTGTTGTATAGGTAGTGAAGAGGCCGAAGAGTATCTCACTAATAATATATAACATGTCGTATCATAGGTAAATTGATATGAATATTAAATTAAATGATATAATAAGTAAAACATATCCCTACATATTGACCTTATTCACAGGAATTGTGTTAATTGCAGCATTATTTAATGCTGCAAGGGCATATGATAAGCTTAAAATCGCAAACGAGCTGGCTTGTTTAATAGCAGATATAAACCAGGAATATATGATACTTGAGTCGAAAGTTGAGCCTGACAACAGTTGTTCGCAAAATATAGCTCTAGATATTTTGGATTTTCAGTCAAAAATCAATGATAAACTGAATACTTGTATACAAAATCCGAATAATATCTCATATATTAGCGTCAAAACTTTCCAGCGACTAAAGGGAGTATTGTATAGAAACGGCATAATAGCCGCTTATGTTAGTAACACTAATGATTACAAGGAAGCATATAAGTTAATATCTGAAGAGAACACTATTATTAACGAGTGCCTCAATATGGAAATTAAATATTTAAAAGGGCAGTGCAGCAAAAAAAATCTCGGTGATTGGATTGGCCGTGAATTACCAGAAAAATACAATAAATAGCAAAGGAGATTACAAAAATGATTAGAAGCAGCAAAGAATTAATGTGTATTGAAAATATCGGTAACGATTTAAATAATGGGCCAAGAATTCCCGCAGGATCTGTTACAAGAACTGTTGAAGGTGCTATTGGAAATAATAAAGGCTATACCGCACTTAGCGATGAGGAAATTGCAGAAGTAAGTAAATATAATGAAGATGCCGTATTACCAGCAAGCTTTGAACCTGATTTCTACTACAGAATGCAATTTGTTGGTGATTTTTCTCTTGATAATGTCTGCTACAGTATTCTTAGACCTTGCAGATGTGTTGCTGAAATCAATTCTCATTGGACATTAACTACAGCGAAATTTGCATCTTTAAGTTCAATTACAAGACTTATAAACCGACTGAAATCTGATAATCTTATAAATGTAAAGGTTTTCAGAGTACTTTTAGACGGAAGAAGTTTTTTGATTAAAGAAGGGTTAAATGCAGATACACTTATTTCTTTCATACAGGATGACCGTAATAGTTATGATGGTACGATTCCTGTTGAACAAGCAAATGATGTAGTAGACCTTTATAATGACCAGATTATTCAATTAAATCAGTTAATCAAAGAAAAAAATGAAGAAATTGCCACTCTTAAAGAACAGAATGAATCATTAAAGAATTTACTAAATAAACTCAGTCTTATTCTCAAAGATGCATCTGACATCTGTGATTTTAATAATCTATAATTAATATATTAAGACCTCCTATAAAAAATCAGGACATTGTTACATGACAATGTCCTGATTAATTTTTTTCGTTTGAGTAGTGATGTTTGATGGTAAGACCTCGAAACCATCAATCTTTACATTTTACATTAAATTTACATTAAGCATCTTAAGCATCTTGTTGATATTAAGCAAACTATTCGCGAAAGACAAGTTTAACGAATAGTTATGTAAACTTAATATAAGCATAACATATTTTCAAAAATAAAGCAAATTACAGCGTTTCAAAGCACGAAATACCGTAATTTGCTTTTAATTTTTCTACATAGTCGAAATTATGTAAATCACATTGGATTAAAGGCTTCAAGACATCCCTGTATTAACATTAAGATCAAAGTTCCAACAACAATAATAAACGGTATGGCAGCTATTAAACATGGAATAAATATAAATAGACGTTTTAAATGCTTTTTAACGTCAAAAAGTCTTATCTGAGACTTTTCCTTTGAATGCAGTTTGAATACAGTTGAATTTAGTTACTAGAAAGGAGAGCTTCTGGTACGGAATAAATTTTAGATATACGAAGTATGTTTTATGAAATAGACTGAAAACAGAATGGTATTTCAGTGGATTCACATTACGGGTAAAAATGCACATTACGTCACATTACGAGCAGATCAGGGCACTGATTTGAAAAATGTACTGCTTTTGTCTGTATATTGACTTATAATATGGGTAAAAGAAAGGGGTGTGATGATATGGCAGCCAAATCAGCAAATCTTTATGCAAGAATAGAGCCGGATGTTAAAGAACAGGCTGAGGGAATTCTGGCTACTTTGGGGATCCCGGCATCTAATGCTATCAATATGTTTTATAAGCAGATCATTCTAAATAGGGGGCTTCCGTTTGAGGTAAAGATTCCAACTGCGAGACCTGTTGATATTTCGAGAATGAACGCAGAGACTTTGGACATGGAACTTGAGAAAGGATATGCGGATATGCAGGCAGGGCGTACCAAATCTGCAGCTCAGGTTTTTTCGGATATCCGAAGGGATTATAATGTATGAAATATGATGTTACCTTTACGGAGCAGGCTGAGAACGATCTTCGCGGTATCTTTGAGTATATAGCATTTGATCTTCTTTCGCCTGAGAATGCAGCCGGACAGCTTGACCGGATCGAAGAAAAAATCCTTTCCTTGGGAGAGTATCCGGAGAAGTTCCGACAATATGAAAGAGAGCCCTGGAAGAGTCGAAATACACGAGTTGTGTCTGTTGATAATTATGTTATTTTCTATATCCCTGATAAGACAAGGAAATTGGTTACAGTGATTCGGGTTATGTATTCCGGAAGAGATGTAGATAAACAACTTGATGAATTTACAAAGTTATAATCATAAATCCTATGAGGCGTATGAGACATTTGGTTTCATACGTCTTTTCTTTTTTACTATAAGGCTGAGGTAAATCATGATATGCCACAGTTTGCTGGGTAATCGTGCAACGAGAATATCATGTGTGGTTGGTGCAAATTCTGCATCAACCACCGCAAAAAGTTTAAAAATGCGACAAATCAACAGTTGTATAAACCATTTTGAAATAAAATTAAACTTGACTTTGCTTGACTAGTACAGAAGTAGTCAACCGAACGGGGATTTGAGTAAAAATCTAAAATAAATAAATGGGGATTTGCGTTAAAAATGTGTTTACACAAATGGGGATTTGCGTTATACTCGGCTTGAAAGGACGGATTGAAGTATGGAAAAAC
>CAZQTM010000116.1:0-2619 GCA_964595855.1 uncultured Lachnospiraceae bacterium
TAGTTGGTGATGACAATATCTATATCTTTGGTAAAAAATCAGAAGAAGTAATCAAGCATTATGAGAAAACAGATTATGTATCAAAAGATTATTATGATAAATCACCGGTAATTAAAGAGGCTGTGGACTTTATCATAGGTGATCAGTGTATGGCAGTCGGTAGAAAAGAAAATCTGAACAGACTTTACCATGAACTGATTAGTAAAGACTGGTTCATGACGTTACTTGATTTGGAAGACTATATCGCGGTGAAAGATACCATGATTGAAGATTATAAAGATCGTGATAAATGGCAGAAAATGATGCTTGTGAATATAGCGAAAGCAGGATTCTTTTCATCAGACAGAACCATTGCTGAATATAACAGGGACATATGGAAATTGTAATTGAACTTACGAGACGCCGCCTAGCTTGGGCGGCGTCTCTTTGTGCGCAGACAATGATATTTTGTACATTATACACAAATAATCAAACTAGAAATTAATACAAATGATGAAAATGTTAATAACATGTTGTAATATTCTTAGTAGTGTGATAATATTTAAGCATGTTACGGAAACGTTACCGACACCGATACCGAAAACGATGCCGGAGCAAGTAAAGGTTAAGAGTTAACTTAGTAGATTCAGAAAGGGAGAAAAGAAATGAAAAAGAAATTACTTAGTGCATTACTCAGTGTTGCAATGGTTTCTGCTTTATTAGTTGGTTGTGGAGATAAAGCATCTACCCAAACACCTGCTACTGATGCTGCAGCTTCTACAGAAGCTTCTACAGAATCAGCAAAAGCAGGGACAGGAAAGGTTTATTATTTAAATTTTAAACCTGAAGTTGATGAAGCTTGGCAGGAAATCGCAAAAACTTATACAGAGGCTACAGGGGTTGATGTTAAAATTGTTACTGCTGCAAGCGGTACATACGAACAGGTACTGAAAACCGAAATAGCACAGTCAGAACCTGTAACTTTATTTCAGATTAACGGACCAATTGGATATCAGAATTGGAAAGATTATTGCCTAGATTTAACGGATACTGATTTTTACAAAGCATTATCTGATAAATCATTAGCAGTTACATCCGATAATGGTGTATATGGTGTTCCTTACACAATTGAAGGATATGGTATTATTTACAATAACGCTATCATGGATAAATACTTTGCAATGGATGGCGCTAAAGCAAAGAGCATCGATGAAATCAACAATAACGCTAAATTAAAAGAAGTTGTTGAAGACATGACAGCTAAAAAAGATGATTTAGGAATTCAGGGTGTATTTGCTTCTACATCACTTCTTCCAGGTGAAGATTGGAGATGGCAGACACATTTAGCAAACATGCCAGTATACTATGAATATCAACAAGATGGTATTACAGATACAGATAACATTAAACTTACCTACAGTGATCAGTTCAAGAACATCTTTGATTTATATGTTGATAATTCCTGTACTGCAAAAGGATTACTTGGAAGTAAATCTGTAACAGACTCTATGGCTGAATTTGCATTAGGTCAGGTAGCTATGGTTCAGAATGGTAACTGGGCTTGGGGACAGATTTCAGAAGTAGAAGGAAATGTTGTAAAAGAAGACGATGTTAAGTTTATGCCTATCTACATCGGTGCTGAGGGAGAAGAAAATCAGGGATTATGTATTGGTACAGAAAACTTCTGGTCAATCAACTCTCAGGCATCAGCAGAAGATCAGCAGGCTTCTATCGATTTCGTAAATTGGTTAATCAGTTCTGATGAAGGTAAAGACATCATGGTTAACAAATTAGGAAATACAGCACCATTTACAACATTTGGTGATGATGAAAAACCTACCGATCCATTAGCAAAATCTATGTTAGCTTCTATGGAAAGTGGTAAAAAATCAGTAGCATGGTCATTTACTTCCTTCCCAGGACAGCCGTTCAAAGATGATTTGGGTGCAGCATTACTTGAATATTGCAATGGCAATATGAAATGGGATGATGTAAAAAATACATTTGTAACAAGATGGGCTGAAGAAAAAGCAGCTATCGCAGCAGGTACTGCAGAAGAATAAGTCTATTATAAGGGGCAAGTAGCGGGTAACTGCCACTTGCCCTTTTCATAAGTAACAGATGGAAGATAATTGTAATTTTATATTCAAAGCTGTATGATATGAAAAACAAGCATTAGAGGAGAAATCATATGCAAAAAACACTAAAAAAATATTTTGCTATTTTTACCATACCCACGCTGCTTGCCTTTGCTTTTGCATTTATCATACCCTTTGCTCAGGGTTTGTATTTATCATTTTGTAAATTTACAACTGTAAAGAACGCGAAATTGGTAGGCTTTGATAACTATGTCAGAGCTTTTACAGATAATAAGGACTTTGTTAATGCGTTATTGTTAACAGCAAGTTTTACAATTGTAGCGATTATACTGATCAATGTATGTGCGTTTTCTATTGCATTATTATTAACAAGAAAAATCAAAGGAACCAATCTTTTTAGGACTGTATTTTTTATGCCTAACCTGATTGGAGGTATCGTATTAGGGTATACCTGGCAGCAAATGATTAATGCGGTATTATTAAAATATGAAACAACCATTGTTTCAAATATGAAATATGGTTTCTGGGGTTTGGTTATACT
>CAZQTM010000116.1:2719-4149 GCA_964595855.1 uncultured Lachnospiraceae bacterium
AAGACCGGGATATGAAGGTGTTGGGCAGGCAAAAGCAGTTATCTTTTTCATACTGGTTGCTTTGATTGCTCTTATTCAATTACGAATAACAAGAAGTAAGGAGGTAGATCAATAATGAAAAAGAAAACAATAGTAAATGGAATTATTTTTGTATTCCTTTGCGTACTGACAGTTGCTTTTTTATACCCATTGTTTTTCATTTTGAATAACTCCTTTAAAGGAAAATTTTTTATAAGTGCAGATCCTTTTACATTACCCACACAGGAAACATTTGTTGGTTTAACAAACTATATTAATGGTCTTATTAAGACAGGATTAATAAGTGCAATTGGTTATTCCTTTTTTATCACCATTGTTTCCGTTGCGATGATTATCCTGTTTACATCCATGACTGCTTATTATATATCCCGTGTGAAGAGTAAATTTACATCGTTTTTATACTATATGTTTACCTTTTCCATGATTGTACCTTTCCAAATGGTTATGTTTACCATGACAGATTTGGCTAATACGTTCCATCTTCGTAATCCCCTTGGGATGTGTGTACTGTATCTTGGATTTGGTGCAGGATTGTCAGTTTTTATGTTTGCTGGATTTGTGAAATCCATTCCACTGGAAATTGAAGAGGCAGCTATGATTGATGGCTGTAATCCAATACAAAATTATTTCTCAGTTGTTTTTCCAATTTTAAAGCCCACAGCAATTACGGTTGCTATTTTAAATGCTATGTGGATTTGGAATGACTTCCTGTTACCATACCTGGTAATTGGTGTTTCTACAAAATATAAAACGATTCCGGTAGTTGTTCAGATGTTAGTAGGTTCAAATGGTAATAAGGATATGGGAGCCTTGATGGCCATGTTAGTGTTGGCAATTATTCCGATTATCATATTCTACTTATTCTGCCAGAAGTATATTATTGAAGGTGTTATCGCCGGAGCAGTGAAAGGTTAACGACATGAGAAAAAGCGGTATTTTATTAGCTGTATCCAGCATTCCATCACAATATGGAATTGGAACCTTTTCAAAAGAGGCATACCAGTTTGTGGATTTTTTGGAGAGTGCAGGACAGAAACTATGGCAGATATTGCCCCTTGGGCCAACTGGATATGGTGATTCCCCCTATCAGTCTTTTTCTACTTTTGCGGGAAATCCATACTATATAGATTTAGAAGAATTTATAGAACTGGGGTTTTTAACAAAGAAGGAATGCGAAGCGTATAATTATGGAACAGACCTATATGTTGAATATGAAAAAATATTTAAATCCAGGTTTGCCTTATTAAAGCTTGCTTTCAAAAGAAGTAATATAGAAAAAAATAAAGAGTTCCAGAAATTTGTGGAAGAAAACAGATACTGGCTAGATGATTACGCATTATACATGGCAATAAAAGATTCCCTTGGTGGTATATCATGGATTTCATGGGATA
>CAZQTM010000116.1:4249-6688 GCA_964595855.1 uncultured Lachnospiraceae bacterium
ACGAGACACTGGTATGAAACATTAAATGCGAAGGATAGAGATTTTGCCAACCGTTATTTGGATATTAAATCGACAGAAGAAGCATACTACAGAATCATAAGATCAGCATTAGGCAGTGTTGCCGATACGGCAGTTATACCAATTCAGGATTACCTGCTGCTAGGGGCAGAAGCTAGGATGAATACACCTTCTACACTGGGAACAAACTGGAAGTGGAGATTGCAAAAGAATCAACTTACGAATGAATTGGCCTATGAGATAAGAAAATTAACAAAATTATATGGTAGATGTTAGTCTGCTAATAATTTTGATATGAATGGGGAAGATATCGCAGGTGGGAATAATGGAAGAGATTACAATCAAGGATATTGCCAGAATTTGCAAAGTTGGGGTAAGTACTGTTTCCAGAGCGATTAATAATCATCCGGATATAAATCCAGAGACTAAGAAAATGATCATGGATGTAATCGCAGAGTATGGTTACATACCCAATAACAGTGCACGTAATCTGAAGAGAACAGATGCAAGATGTATAGCCATTTTAGTAAAAGGCATATCGAATCCTTTTTTCTCTAATATGATTAAAGTGATTGAAGAAGAAGTAGAGAAAAAACGGTATTCACTTGTTCTGCGTCATGTAGAATATGAGGAAGATGAAGTAGATGTTGCCTTAGAACTGATTAAAGAGAAACGTTTGCGTGGAATCATTTTTCTTGGAGGTTATTTTTATCACTCAGTAGATAAACTTGAAAAATTGAATGTTCCTTACATCCTTAGTACTGCGGGATGTATTCCCGAAAATATGAATAAGAACCACTATTCGTCCTTTACGGTGGATGACGAGAAGGAAGGCTTTCTTCTGACTAGTTATTTAATCGAACTTGGACATAAAGATATTGCAATATTATCAGGAGAAACAGAAAATATATCAGTCGGACAATTGCGTTTATCTGGCTATAAGAGAGCATTAAAGGAGCATGGCATTAAATTAAAAGATAATCTGATCTGTCCAATGAAAAACGATGTCGAGTACTATTCCATGCAGAATGGATATGAAGTAACAAAATCCCTTTTAGAATCAGGACAGAAAGTAACCGCCATTTTTGCAATTTCAGATGTTCTTGCAGTTGGTGCCTGCCGTGCAATCATTGATATGGGAAAGAGAGTGCCAGAAGACATATCCGTTGCAGGATACGATGGCATAGAACTGGTGAAGTATTACAATCCAACATTGACAACGGTGAAACAGCCGGTCAATGAAATGGCAAAGGCATCCATTAATCTACTGTTTGATATCATAAGTGGGAAGCAACAGAATCAGCACCGCATTTTTGAAGGAGAAATAATCGTTGGAGAATCAACCACTAGATTAGAAGAGTAAAAGAAACAATAAAAGGATTTTGCAGGAAAAATCATCCACATATGTGGTTTGGTGTGACTGCAAAATCCTTCTTTCGTTACTCAGTTTTACTTAGGTAGGAATTATGATATCTATAATCCATTGTTACATCCTGGTCAAACCATTCGGGAGGTGTAAACTCGTATGCATCCCTTTCTGATTTGAATTCTACCTCAGCGATAATGAGAGGCTTAAGAGAACCTTCAAATACATCCAG
Source organism: uncultured Lachnospiraceae bacterium (assembly GCA_964595855.1). Lineage (GTDB taxonomy): Bacteria > Bacillota > Clostridia > Lachnospirales > Lachnospiraceae > RGIG8767. The sequence goes on from CAZQTM010000116.1 coordinate 5,866, forward strand.
TTCAATCGTATCATTTTCAAAAGGAATTAAGTAGCGAGTTTTTTTTATTATTTGTCCATCGACCTTATCTAATAAATGATAAAAGGATTCCTTATTCAGTGGAAGATTATATTCTTCTCTGGCCATCATGCCTTTTCCTTTATAGGTAAGATAGTATTCTTCGTTTTGACGACGGATACGGACAACAGGGTTAATATTTAAGTATGCTTGTTCAATCTTTAAAAATGAGAAGGCAGATAAATCAGGCACTTTCTTTATTGTAAATTTGCGTTCAATCTCCATTTATAATCCTTTCTTTTTATAATTTGTATGTGATAACCATAGTATATCTATTTTCTTGTTTTTTTACAAATAATTAACAGTTTGTTTGTTGACTTTATATAGGAAAGGAAATACCATTTATATAGTGTTTTTAATTAAACATGTGATACTCTAAAAAAGCAACTTGTGGAATTTAATAAAAAGGATAAGTATATCGCAGCTATCTGTGCAGCACCTTCAGTTCTTGGACATTTGGGAATATTGGCAAATAAAAAAGCGACATGTTATCCAGGTTGTGAAAAAGAATTGTCTGGTGCGATGATTTCAACGAATAAAGTAGTAGTTGATGGTAATATCATTACAAGTAGGGGGATGGGTACTTCTATTCCGTTTGGATTAGCGATTATTCAGGAATTAATAGGGGTGAAAGCAGCAGATGAGATAGCTGCATCCATATTATATTAATTAAGGAGCTTTGCTATGAATATTTTGTTTTTTCTCACACCGAAAAAAGATGTGGCTATTGTAGAGGAAAATGATACCCTTAGACAGGTATTAGAGA
>CAZQTM010000117.1:0-6582 GCA_964595855.1 uncultured Lachnospiraceae bacterium
ATATCACTACTTCCATGATGTGTAAACTAATTGTCTTTTTTCAAAGGCTTCTTTTCCACCTTCCATAATATCAACAATTTGTTTATGAGTTGTATCTAAGTCAATGTTCCCTTGAGATATTTCTATCTTTTTATCCTGAAACTCTGCTACCAAGACACGTTCTGCGTCCCCCAGAACAGGAATATTGGCATTATGCGTTGCAAATATAAACTGTATTTTGGATTTTTTCTTTATGATAGCAGTAATTACTTCATCGTAAATCACTTTATTATCCAAATCATCTTCTGGTTGGTCAATAAAAATAATATCATTGTTATCTTGTGTCAATATAAACAATATCAACGCAGAAGCTCTCTGCCCTATTGAATGCTGTTTCAAAAGCTTATCATGGTAATAAATATCAACTTTATTTTGTACATTTTGTTTAAGTAAATCCTTGTATATAAGCCTTAATTTTTCATCCAATTTTGTGTATTCTGTTGGAGAAATAATCTTTCTTACCTCGCTCCCATCATGCATAATCCAGTCTTCTATAAGATCCGCATAATCAACAAATTTGTCATTCATCAATTTATATTTTGCTTCTGAGATTCCTGATCCTCTAAAGTCGCTCTTCATTTGACATATAAACTTTTCTCTATCACCTTTAAAACTTATTTCTATCTTTAGTTCTTTCTGCCTTTGGTTGATAAGATTCGTCTCATTTTTATATGCATTAAAACTATTAAGCAACGCCTCATTCCTCATTCTGTTGGCTTCTATAAAATCAGCCTCGATTTTTGACTTAGAGCTAACTTTTTCATCAAGCTGTTTTAGTGTCTCTTTAACTTTTTCTAAGTCCTCTGTCATTTTTATAAAACCATCAACATTCAAAGAATCATCTTTAATCTCCCTCTTTATTTCCGCAAACTCATCTGACAATCCACCTATTCGTTCAGATAACTTAACAACTATATTCTCTATTACTACATTGCTCTTTCTAATTTCTTGCAAAGCATTTCCAATTATTATCAACTGTTTCTCTATCTCGTCCAACGCCTGCTTTGTCTCTGAAAATAAATCTTTATTATACTCACTTGTAACACCTTGCATTATATCCGAGACTGTTTTGTGTTTCTCATATATGTTGGTAATTGTTTGATAAGAATCGTTTACTTTTGCTACTATTGCATCTAACTTTGTTTTGTCAGTGGTATATCCACTTTGTTTCTTTAGTTTTTCAGCAACCCCTTTTTCTTTATATATTGACATTTTATGTTCAAGTTCTGTTTTTTTTATCTTTGTCTCTTCGATTTGTTCCGGTAACTTACTTGCGTCTAAAAGCTGATCTACGGCAGTAATTAAATTTTCAATATAAACATCCAACATTGTATCCTGACAGACTTTACCGCTCACAAGTTTTTCTAGCAAACTATTTTCATGGTCAGTACTACTTGACAAATCTTTTTGCCCAAAATACTGGACTCCTTCAAATAAGCTAACTGGAGAAATATTCAGATTTTTCCCCTCTTCATCCATAATACTTACACGTTCCCCTAATATCCTGCTAATTTTATATTTTTTTCCATACTTGTCCACAACAGACATCGTAGCTTTTCCACCTGATTCTAAAACATTTTTTATAAGAGATTCCTTATATTCTCCATCAGATTGTATTGGTTTATCAAAAATATATCGAATCACTTCTAAAACAGATGATTTTCCGCTTCCTCTTATTCCAATAAGCGTATTTAATTCTGGCGAAAACGTAATTGTTTGTCCATCAAATTTACCACCTTGAAATAATATGGATTCTATATATCCATGTTGAATCTTGGTAGTACTATTAGAAGTTCTGTTCTCATAGTCTTGAAGTGCAAATTTAACGGCATTGTATGAGTATTCCCCTATTTTTAAATAAGTTTGCTTGTCACACTTTCCAATATCTGCGATTGATTTTGGATCAGATCCTTCCACCAATGCAGGTTGATATCCAAAACACTTATGGAACTGTCCAACATTATTTATTGTACGTGACTTTTGAAGCCCCAGAACACGCTTTCTAAATGAAGCCAAACCAGATAATGATTCAAGCAAACCGCCTTTACATTCATTAAAGAGTCCACTACCTTGATCTACATGAGCAAAAATCAAAAAGTAATCACGATTATATGCATCTAACGTTTCTAATGTGTTTTTCAAGTCAAATGTACATTTAGTATTCCTATTTTCCGGATTAGATATAGTTGCAAATGCCGATGTTAAAAATGTTTGAATATGATTATCTTCTCCCGAAAGCCATTCATCGGGGCTAAATACGATTAAAGTATGAATCCCATTTGCACCTTCTTTTATTGTTAGCTCAACTCCTGGAAGGATAAATATTTCTTCTTTTTTTGCTGCTTTGCGAATCGCTTTATACTCATCCTTATCGAATTTATTATGATTGGTAATAACACCCATTCTTATATTCGAATTCTTGAGTGCTCCGACATATTCCTTGATAAAATCGTTTTGAGCACCTGTATACTTAAATTCTTTGTCTTTAACTGTGTGCAAATGAAAATCCGCACAAATATATTCTATGCCTGATTCAAACATATCCATCCTCCTATCATTCGTTACATAATTTCTCACTTACTGCCTCTGCCACATGCCAGAACATAACAGGAGGTATTGCATTTCCCAGGGCTCTATATTGTGCTGCTTCACTGCCCACCAATTTAAAGTCTTCTGGAAAGCTTTGTATTCTTGCAACTTCTCTCGGCGTAAATCTGCGATATCTTCCATTCTCCATAAGCACAGGATCAGTGCTGTTCAATGATACTTTTGCCAAATGTGCCCCCACCGTATTGCAGGGCTTTGAAAGATCCTGTGCTCTCCCTTTGTTCATACTTTCTCGCTTCTTCATCATTCCAGCCACAGCTCTTTCACTAAAGAAATACTTTTCTTCTACTTGATCTTCAATTGCTAAACTCAGGGGTTGATAAAGGTCTTCTGTTTTTATAATGGTATCTGGAAAGTCAAATTTGATATTTAAATCCTTGCGAAAACCAACAATAATTACTCTTTCTCTCTTCTGTGGAACTCCATATTCAGCTGAATTTAAAATCTGATACTGTACATCATATCCACTATTTTTAAACTCTTCTAATATTAATGGAAATGCACTTTTTTTATTGGCAGTTAATAGCCCTTTAACATTTTCAGCCACAAAACATTTCGGCTGTTTGTCCTTTAAAATTCGACACATTTCAAAGAATAATTTGCCTCTCTCGTCCTTTACTCCTAACCGCTTAGGATTCTGTGCCACTATTGAAAATGACTGGCAAGGGAATCCACCTGTCAGAATATCGAAATCAGGCAATTCCTCTGATTTCACTTCTCTAATATCCCGGCTATCAGGTTTTATCCCAAAATTTTCCTCGAAAATTTTACATGCATTATCATCTATGTCATTAGCATATACGATTTCCATATTATTGGGAGCATATGATTTTCCTAAAAAATCAAATCCACCAAGTAATCCAACGTCAGTGCCTCCACAACCACAAAATAGCGATGCCACTTTTAATTTTTCCATGTTAACAACTCCTCGAATACTCCGACTTTTGCCGGGTCAAATGTTATTTCTGCACCATCACTCGGTATCATATCAATCATATCCTGTTTATATAGGTTAACTGGATCTTGAAGTAAAAATAATTTTCTTTCATTTTTGCTAAGCATAAGCCTATATACATAATAGCGATCTTTTGTGCTGCTTGCAGTATTCCATTCATTCTTTGTCAAATGCACTCTGTTAAAATGTAATGGTTTTGAGCTTATCGTTGTTTTGACCTCAATATATCTTTTCCGTTCATCTAATTCCACTGAACTAATATCATATCCTACAGCAAACTGCGTTGGTATACGCTTTATAAGATGAATCAAATCTTCCCGTCCACCCAGCTTTATTCTCATACATTCATGACCATGTACTAAATTTTCACCAATATCACCAATGTCTTTTGTTGAAAATTCGTCATAATATACTGCTATTCGTTTCTCTATAACCTTATCTCTTTCAACTAAATCAGCAAGTCCCATAATAGAATCTGTTGTTGTATTATCCTTCAATTCCTTCAGTTCATCTTCATCCGTAGCTATATATGCCAAAATATCTGTTGCAAAATCTGTATCATCAATATTTCGGTTCACATATGCAAACCATCCATTTATACAGCCTTTTACTGCATCCAAAGTTCCCGAACAGTTATCAATCATTTCATCATATTCTGAGAACCATTCTGATGATTCACTGAACTTAATAATTGCCTCTTCTTCAAGAGTATTAAGATAATAGGTGTGGCTATCATATGTTTTTAAAAGATTTCCAATTTCCATGTAATCAATAATATCTCCTGCATATCTTATCACATCGCCTATTTGATCATATTGAGTTTTATTTGCTCTGTTTGTTCTGATTCTTTCCCATGTTTTTTCCACTCCTTCATTATCTCTTGTTACTCTCAAATCATTAAAAATGCAATGACACACTTCAAACTTAGTCAGTCCAATGGAATTTCCACCCTCTTGATTCGCATATTTTAATAATTTCAAAATATATTGTGCTGGTTTAAAATGAACTCCATTCTCAATCTGCTCTAAAACATTCTTTGGCTTTATATGTGCACCTGGATACTGAAAATTATATAAAAACACCTTGAAACACTCTACTAAATCTTGATTGGTAGCAAGCTCAATGGCTCTTCTCCCGGGTTTATGCGTATTCTCAGTATGCTCAATAAAACCAAACAATGCCGAAATCTCTGTTCGCCAGTTATTAATGGTTTTCAACTCTCTGTGTGCATTCCCTGGATATCTGTATATTGCCTCATTTACTTTTGAAACGAATTCATCTACTGGTAATTCTCCTACAGAGGATATTTCTTCTGCCATATAAATCAATACATTTTCTATATCCCCTTTGAATCTTGGTCTTACATGATGTATTCTGAAAAAATATTCTTCTGGTACTTTATATTCCATAGGTTTACTCCAATTCTTTTTTTAACTGTTCTGCAATCGCCTGTGCCATGAGTGGAGGAACTGCATTACCTACCTGTCTGAATTGTTGCGTTTTATTTCCCAAAAACACAAAATCATCAGGAAATGATTGTAATCTTGCACACTCTCTAACCGTAGGTACTCGATTATATTTATAATGAAAATGATGTCTATGTCCTGTGTCTATAGTGGGTGCTGGTTTATCACTGGCAAACCTTGTCCACGCAACATGAAAGTTCCTTGAATTGATATACTCCTCTGGCAAATCTTTATAATTACCACCATCCGGTACCAATGAAATTATTTTCCGTACCTTCTCTGAATGATTTGCTGCAACATGATTTTTAACCTTTTTAGAATTTTCTCGCATAATCTTTTGATATGCGTTCTGCGGCTCATCTACATATTCTGCAGTCTCACTTTCAATTTCATCTTCTAACGAGGGCAAATCAGATAATGCCATACTACAGGTAACCTGTTGTAATAGTGCCTTAGGATAATCAAATGCACCATTCCTGAGTCCTACAAATACTACTCGCCTCCGATTTTGAGGAACCCCATAATCTGCTGCACATAATATTTTATATTGGATGTTATATCCCATCTTTGTAAATTTCTCTATAATACTGTCTTTTATCTGTCCTCCAAAAAGTGAAACTAATCCTGGAACATTTTCAATAACAAACGCCTTAGGTTGAATTTCTTCTACCAATCGGATATATGATAAATATAGCTTATTACGTGGATCCTCAAACTTTCTCGGTCCAGATAATGACATTCCCTGACAGGGTGGTCCTCCAATCACAATATCAATTTCTCGATTGTTGATTAGTGGCTTAATATCTTTTCTATATGTAATTTCAGTAATATCACCACAAATTGATTTTGCCCCATTATGGTTTAGTTCAAAAGTCTCCAGAGCCTTTGCGTCATTGTCTATTCCAAGAAGGATGTCATATCCTGCTCTTTCAAATCCACAAGACAATCCTCCGCACCCACAAAACAAATCTAAAACATTTAATGACATTCTAATTCTCCTCTATTCCATTGCACTTTTTCCACTTTTAATCCATAGATCCAATTCTGACTTTTTAAATTTCCATAGCTTACCCACTCTGTGTGCTGGAATATCAGTTTCTTTCTTTATCCAATTACGAACCGTATCTTTATTGACTCCGATATAATTCGCTGCTTCTTCAATACCTATCCATTTATCCTCAAATATATTTGTCGTCATTCTTTAACACCTCATCTAATAGAAAGAACATATTTTCGAGTTTTATTCTACCATTAATATCTATATTTTGCAACGGTTTTATAAGATTTCATATGTTTTGATATGAATCGTAATATTTTTTAGTTTCTGAAAAATATAATCTCTCTGAAGAAATGACATTTTCTCAATGTAAATATGGCGGTCTATCACCAGCAGACCGCCATCCCCACATTAGCTATATACCAATTCCTTTAACACAATTTCCTCCGCACAATGTTTCAAATTATTCATAAGCCCAACCCACTTCATCTGGTCGGTTACTTTCAGTTCTTCCGTAA
>CAZQTM010000118.1:0-6541 GCA_964595855.1 uncultured Lachnospiraceae bacterium
TTTACTATGTTTTTATGGTCAGACAAATCTCTTTGTGGATAAATTGGTTTTAATATATTAACATGGAACTTTCTCGTTTCAATTCCATTAGCATCATATTTGCCCGTTTTTGTAAATGTAATGAAGGTGGGAATAACCGGTACATTATTTTTTACTGCATAGTGAAAAGCACCATCCATAAGTGGCCTCGGTTTTTCGTAGCACCACCACTCAGAACGTTCCGGGAAAAATAGAACATATGTCTTTTTCTTAAGATAATAAGATACTGCTTGATTAAAGTTTTTTAATGCATTCCTGTCTGTACTGAATGGCATGATTCCATAGGCACGCATATAATCACCGAGTTTTCCCTTTTGATTATTAAAATCGCCAACCATAATCTTCATATCATGGTCACGCATCGCATATCGAACTACTAACGCATCCAGCTTATTTACATGATTGCATGTAATTACTGCATTCTTGACATTTTTAATGTTCTCATATCCCGTTACTTTCGTCTTTAAAATAAAACAATTCACAAGCCAGGAAAATGGATTGACTATAAAAAAACATTGCAGTTTCTGTTTGATTAATAATTTCCCACTTGGTATATATGGAAAATTTTTATCAACCGGATAACAATTCGTATAATCAATAGGATCCAAATGTTCTGAAAATCTTTCCTCTTTTTCAGCCTGTTCGATTTTCTTTAATACATCTTTTGTCGTTGTAGTGAGTCCAAAATAATTCATATTAAACCCCATGCCGGAGCTGTTTTTGCGGAGGCATCGCAGTTGGAAATTCGCGAAGGCGATTTCCAACTTGCGATAAATAGAATTTGTGCTCCGTCACAAATTCGTGTTTCTCCTATACACTGACATTCACACGTTCGATCTCTTCCCAAACATCAGGGGATTTTAGAAAGACTGCTTTCGCAACAATTTTTATGTATTCCATATAGAATAAAGGATGAATTAATAGTAAAAGTAACTTCTGTGTAGTAGTCAGTCTGATATACTTCCAGTCAATAACTAGTGCAAAGGAGGTCGGTACAAAGAATGACAAATAAATTAATCTGAAAGCAGTAAAAGATACTTTAACTGCAGCCAGGAAACATGCCTTGTTAAAATAAAGGGTAAGCATTGCAAGGAAAAAGTTAGAAATCATAATTAATGTTAGTCCTCCAATAAATGCATACGATACCCATAAACAATATAGGAAGTAGTTATTTCTGAAATGATATAAACTCTTCCTGTTTTTTAGTTCCGGATAATAGATTTTATCTGCATCTATAAGGCCTGTCATCCATCTTGTTCTTCTCTTATTTGTCTCACGGTGAGAGGGTGATTCCTCCATCATAATTTGTGCATATGAATAATAAAACGTTTTATAGTCCTTAACACCACAGTCACGTTGCAGCTCCATATCTTCTGTCAAAGTTTTTAAATATGGCCATCCATTCCATGATTCAATCAGATCCTTCGTAATAAGAATTCCTGTTGTGATTGTCATAGTTGTAAAACCGTGATCTGATTTATATCGATTGCCCATTTCATCAATCAATGTCCAGATTAGTCCGTTACATGCCGTTACCCAGTTGTTATTGTAATTGTTTTCACTAAAATAATTCTTAACTATTTTTTTCGCATTGATGACCTGCGCTCCGCTTGACATTGCATGATTCATTTCTTCCAAAAAATCAGCCTTCATTTCACAGTCAGCGTCTGTAATGATGTATCCGTCATACTTTCCTCGATTTGTACGCAAAATTGATTTTATTGCATAGTTAAGACAGTCCCCTTTGCTATTTTGGGCTTCATCTATAAATACGGTTGCATTTATCATTTTTGCCAGTTCAATTACCGGATCGTTTTTATCTTTTACAACAACATAACAATCAAAGTTTCTTCTATCATATGTCTGATTCAAAATAGATTGAAATAGGGGTAAAACAGCAGTACCTTCATTTCTTGCTGGTATGATAATTGCCAGTTTATTCTGCTTCTGATTGAATAATCTCTTTTGCTTTTTAAACGGTGCGAACCAGCACATCATCTTTGGTAAATAGATGATAATAAAAACAATTACCATCCATTTCATTAGTGATAAATGAAATAATATAAAATTCATACTACCGTTCCTCACACATCTTTCTGTTGCAATAATCATCTAACACATCATCGTACGCAGTTATTTTATAGATACTGCGCACTTTCTCAACTTCCCATGGTTTGATATTAATGGTATGAAAATAAGGAAATAAACGTATAGATTTACAAAAATGTTGAATAATTGTATCTTTTCTTAGTCTTCTCTGTTCATTGTATTTCGTAGGTAAAAATAGTTTTTCCTTAACCAGCTTGTTTAGAGCTGTCTGGTCTGGAAACCACATCTTTTTCTCTGCACACATCTTCCTGGCATTTTCGAACAAACCGGTTTCTCGAATCTTTTTCATGTTTAGATATAAAATACCGGCATTCATGTAATGAATATCAATGAACCACTTTCCAAGATAATCAATGACTCCTGCTATTTCATAATCTGTAATGTCATATTCAAAAATAGATTCAATGTTACCATTTGCCACCGTGTCTGTATCTAAGTACAAAATATGATCCGGAATTATGCTTACAGTATCGGCATAAAGTCTTACTAGTGTATAAGGTGTATAGCTCGTTTTTAAGTTAGGGCTTTGAATCATATCCTGTTTAAATATTTGTGTAATATCAATTAACTTTATGTAGCTTTTTGGGTTTACTTCCTGAATCATGTATTCCAGATATGTTGTCTGATTACTATTAATAGGAATATTACGATTATCTACATCTCTTAAATCGAGTGTCATTACATAAACATGTAGTTCATGTTTGGTGTGTCTGATAATGGACAAGAGGGAAATCATCATTCCATCAAAAACTTTTTCATTCCCACAATAAAGTAGATTTATTATCATTCTTTGATTCCCTTTTTATAACTTAAATATTGGTATGTAGAATTTTTGCTTCTTTCCTTCATACAGTAGAAAACCTGATCTCGTACTTTACTCTCTGCTTCTTTATTTGTTAGCGTGCTATCGGTTACAAATGGTCCGTCTACATATACTGTAATTCTTGGGCTTTGTATAAATTTCATTTTTTGATATGTAACAGTAAAACAAAAAACTGGCTTTTTAAACAGGACCGGATATGCAAAAGTCACCTGACCAAATGGCCTGATATCCGTATAATACGGCCAGATATGCGCTTCCGGATAAATCACAATTCCTTTCTTTGCATCTGCATGCTTCTTTAGTCCTTTCATAAAGTTCTTCATTCCACCAATTGTAGAAGGAATTGGATATGCACCAATCATCTCCATGAAAGTCCTTGTCCCTTTTAATGAAACATTGTCTGCATTTACAATAACATAATCTCTTTTGGGAAATGTCAAAACAGTAGGAATATATCCATCACCCGGAACTTGCGTATGATTTCCATAAAGAAAGAAACCATTCTTTCCATGTTTATGTAATACCTTCTTATTTACAAACCGTATATGAAATTTTAACTTCATATATAGGAAGGCTACTGGTGTCATAATGATTCGATAGAGAAAAAAAGAGCCCAATTTCCATAGAGATCCATTATGCCAATATTTATAATTTTCATCAATCTTAATGGTATCTCGTATGATTCCTGAAAATTCATCATTCAGTTCATCATAGTATACATATTCTTTTACAGATTTCATGATAATTCTTCTTCATTATTTTCACTATTAATATAGTGTTTAAACAGTGCATAACACACCGAACATATTGGTATAAATAGCAACATTCCAATGACTCCAAATAACTTACCACCTATGGTCACTGCTACTAAAACCCATAATCCGGGTAACCCAATGGAATTACCAACGACATGTGGATAAATAAGATTTCCTTCAACCTGTTGCAAAATAAGAAAAATAACAATAAACAGTAAAGCCTGCATCGGATTCACCATCGCAATGAAGAAAGCACCTAATATGCAGCCAATAAAAGCTCCTACAATAGGTATCAATGCCGTGAAGGCAATGAGAATGCCAATTAAAAAGGCATAAGGAATTCCTACTATCAATAAAACAATACAAAACAGACTTCCAAGTATCACTGCTTCTAAACACTGTCCACGTAAAAAGTTCGAAAATGTTGTGTCGGTAAGAATCATGATTTTTTTAATTCTATCAGCCCTTTTTTCACTAAAAATTCGATATAATACTTTTTTTGTCTGGCGGCGCAGATTGTCTTTTTCGAACAGGATGTAGATTGAGAAAACAATTCCAACAAATGTAGTAACAAAACCAGAAAGTACACTTGATACAGCTGCAATTCCGGTTGATAAAATGCTTTTTACTCCCGATCCCAAGATTTTCTGCGCATCAAATTTATAATTACTGATTTGCTTCACAATCTCATCTACAATATCCGGATACTGTTTCCCTGTGCGTTCGACAAAAAGAACCAGATTATCCGTTGCAACCGGTACTTGTTTAATTAACTGAGTAATTGCATTGATTACACCTGGAATAATTACAAACAATGCAATTGTAATAATTGCCAGCACGAAAATTAATGTAATAAAAAATGCTACTGTTCTTCTGAATCTTCCAAATCTCAGTGTCTTCTTTGACTGAAACAAATGCTTTTCAATTTCTCTCATTGGAACATTTAATATAAAGGCTATTGCAGCTCCAAAGAAAAATGGTAAAAACAGATGAATAAAATTACCAATTAGAAGTATGCACTTATCCATATTGTTAATAATCCAGAAAAATGTAATAAGAATGAATCCAATTAATAAAATACTCTTTACTTGTTTCTTATCCATATATCCCCTTTCATTTGCCAAAAGAAGAATGGCGATTACCATTCTTCTTTTGAATTCACGACAATAATATCGTTCGCAGAGCGTACGATTTATTATATATCATGCTATTTTCTGATGCTTGTTCTTCTCATTCTCTTTGCATCGTAAAGCATTTCGTCGCTTTGTTTCATTTGTGTGCTGAAATCTTTCTTGGGGTCACATAAAAATTCCGTAAATCCAACAGACAGCTCAATATAATAAGGTTTATCCGATTTCTCATTGAATATACAATCTGCTTCTTTGATTCTTCTTATATATGTTCTTCCATCACAATTTTCTTTTTGTGGAATCACTGCAACAAACTCATCCCCACCAATTCTGGCTAATAAAGTATCTTCTCCCAAGGATTTTCTTAATATGATTGCAGCACTTTTGATTGCATAATCACCTTCAACATGTCCAAAACCATCATTTATTTCCTTTAAATGATCCAAATCACTAATAATAAATATTGCTTTCTTGTTTTTATTTCTATGTATTAAATCCATGGCTTTTTCCATAAATCCCCGTCTGTTTAAGCAGCCGGTTAATTCATCATACTCTGAAATAAAACCAAGTATCTTGTTCTTTTCATTTACCTCTTCTACCAGATTTTCCAGTTTCTGCTGCATTCCTCTTTGTCTTTCATACAGAATATGAAAGTTCAATGCTATACTAATCTGCATACTGGCAAGATTTAATAGTATCATATCCGCCGGATTAATTTCTGAAACCAAAATTCCATACTGCATTTCCCCAAGGAACAAGTTGAAAACACTCATAATATATCCGTTTGAGCGTGCAATCATCTGAGAAAAACCCTTACTATATGTAATGGTTGGGCGAAGGTCAGGTTCATAAGATACAACCGTTCTTCCTTCATGATAGGATACCAGATACATTTTCTCAGGGCACTGCCATTCTTGTCCATATTTATGCTGAACTGGATTTTCCAAAATGTATAGATAGGAACTCCTTGAACGCATGGCGGAAAGTATCATCATCGGTGCCTTATAAAATTCCACTTCATTTCCTATATGATTCATCATATCTCTGGAGATAAGGGGGATAAACATCGTATCCTGCTGAAAGTCATCCAAATCATCCTTGTTTAACTTAATTACAGAAGACTGTATATATTTTTGCACGGAAGCAAGTATATCTGATAAAACTGTTATTCTTCTAATATCATGTTCATATTGGATAACATTTCTTAAATAAGAACCAATCGCATCTGCAAGGGTAACCGGTGAAATGTAATTACCATATTTACCTGCGATCAGTTCATTCATCTGTGACATTAATACTTTCTTATCAAGACGTGACAAATCCCCTTCCATATACATAATCATATTGTTTTTAACAATATCCCGTATCTGCTCGGAAACTTTTTCTCTGATTTCATCATTAACATTAGACAACAGTATTTTATTGACCAAAGTTCTGACTACACCCTCAATATAAATACTCTTACGTCCTTCTTTATCTAATAGGGGTTGTGGAAAATCATACTTTGCAACATTCTTACATCCACAAGATGATCGAATTTTAACAACAGCAGGTGCCACCAGTTCAAGTGGTTCTTTTCCATTGAATAAATCTATTGCCCTTTCAATTGCTGTATATCCCATATCAAACTCATTTTGTAAAACAGTTGTTAGCGGTGGAGTCATAGATTCCGCTATGTCCCAATC
>CAZQTM010000119.1:0-6458 GCA_964595855.1 uncultured Lachnospiraceae bacterium
ATGAATAAGACATATATTTTAGAAGATTTAGATTGTGCACACTGTGCAGCAAAAATTGAGGAAGAGGTAGGAAAGTTAGAAGGTGTAGTGAAGAGTACCTGTACTTTTTTGACACAGAAACTTGTTCTTGAAATTGATGATGAAAAAGCAAAAGACATCACAAAACAGGTTAAAAAGATTGTTAAAAAGTTAGAACCAGATGTTGAGGTTGTAGAGAAATAAAATTTGAATGAGGATTATTATGAGTAAAAAATTAAAGAAAAAGCTGACAAAGATTTTAGCTGGAGGCGCGTTATTTGGAGCACTTGAGATAGCAACAGTTGCATTGCCGGATTTGATAAGTGAAAATACATCCTTAATCCTGTTCCTTGTCGTATATTTTATTATTGGTGGTGATGTTGTAAAAAAAGCCTGCAGTAATATAGCAGAAGGACAGATATTTGATGAGAATTTTTTAATGCTTATTGCAACAGTTGGAGCTTTTATTGTGGGAGAGTATCCGGAAGCAGTTGCAGTTATGCTTTTTTATCAGGTGGGTGAATGGTTCCAGTCTTATGCAGTGAACCGTTCGAGAAAATCAATTAAAGATTTGATGAATATACGACCTGATTATGCCAATGTAATAAGAAATGGTGAAGAAAAAGAAGTATCTCCACAGGAAGTTGCTGTTGATGAAATCATAATTATTAAGCCGGGAGAGAAGGTTCCATTAGATGGAATCGTGACAGAAGGAAATTCTTCATTAGATACTATGGCACTCACTGGAGAGAGTATTCCAAGAGAAGTTCTTATGGGTGAAGAAGTAATCAGCGGATGTGTGAACTTAACAGGTGTGATTAAGGTAAAAGTTAGTAAGGAATTTGCACAGTCAACAGTAGCAAAGATTTTGGATCTGGTAGAAAATGCAACATCAAAGAAGGCTGAGACAGAGAACTTCATTACAAGATTTGCAAAATACTATACACCCGTAGTTGTAATAGCAGCTTTACTTCTTGCCTTTATTCCACCATTTGTTTTACATCAGAGCTTTGAAATATGGATTTACAGAGCACTGACTTTCTTAGTTATCTCGTGTCCATGTGCACTTGTAATTAGTGTACCACTTAGTTTTTTTGGCGGAATTGGTGGCGCAAGCAGAGCAGGTATACTTGTAAAAGGAAGCAGTTATCTTGAAATTCTTTCAAAAGCAGAAATGGTAGTGATGGATAAGACCGGTACTTTGACTAAGGGAAACTTTGTCGTAGAAGATATTGTGCCAATGCAGCACAGTACAGATAAGGAAAAGTTATTGGAATTAACGGCTTTGGCAGAAAGTTATTCGAATCATCCAATCTCCTTATCTTTACAAAAAGCATATGGGAAAGAGATTGATAAAAATCGTATCGGCCAGGTAGAAGAAATTGCAGGTCAGGGAATTATGACCTTTGTAGATGGTAGAAGATATTATGTCGGAAATGACAAATTAATGTCCAGGCAGAGTATAGAACTTCCGAAGGTAACACAGGTTGGAACCGTTGTTCATGTTGCGACGGATGAAGAATATCTTGGATATATTGTGATTGTAGACCAAGTAAAAGAAGATGCCGGAAAATGTATTGATGGTCTAAAAAAAGCAGGAATTAAAAGAATTGTTATGTTAACCGGAGACCGGACTGAAACTGCAAACTATATTGCAGATAAGATTGGCATCACGGAAGTGTATGCACAACTTTTGCCGGGTGATAAGGTAGAAAAAATAGAAAATTTATTTGCAGAAAAGAGCAATAATGGTAAACTTGTATTTGTAGGAGATGGTATCAATGATGCACCGGTACTAGCAAGGGCGGATATTGGAATAGCGATGGGTGGACTTGGGAGCGATGCAGCGATAGAGGCGGCGGATATTGTCATTATGACAGATGAACCAAGCAAAATAGCTCAGGCTATGAAGATTTCTGAAAAGACACTAAGAATTGTCCGTGAAAATATTATTTTTGCGTTGGGAATAAAATTCTTAGTTCTGTTTTTAGCAGCAATCGGTATGGCGACCATGTGGGCAGCAGTATTCTCGGATGTAGGAGTTGCGTTCATTGCAATTCTGAATGCAATGCGAGCTATGAAGATACCAAAGTAGCTCCTGATAACTTTCGAAGCGAGGTTAATTATGGAACAGTTTATCTTGGCAATTGATCAGGGAACAACAAGCAGTCGAGCAATTATTTTTAATAAGCAGGGTGAGATCATTGGAAGCGCGCAGAAAGAATTTACACAATACTTTCCTAAGGCTGGCTGGGTTGAACATGATGCAAATGAGATATGGCTTTCAGTTGTAGCAGTGTATATGGAGGTAATGCTAAAATGCGGTATATCAGCAGGACAGATTGCTGCAATCGGTATAACGAACCAAAGAGAAACAGCAGTAGTATGGGATAAAAAGACAGGAATCCCTGTTTATCATGCTATTTGTTGGCAATCAAGACAGACGGCAGATATCTGTGATGAATTGCGTAAGAACGGATATGAAGAAATGATTCGAAATAAGACCGGATTACTCATTGACCCTTATTTTTCCGGAACAAAAGTTAAGTGGATTTTGGACCATGTGAAGGGAGCCCGTGAAAAAGCCCAAAAGGGTGAGCTTATGTTTGGTACAATTGATTCATTTCTTGTATACAAATTATCCGGTGGAAGAGCCCATGTAACCGACTACTCAAATGCAAGCAGAACTCTGCTTTACAATATCCATGATTTATGCTGGGATGATGAGTTACTTAGAATACTAGACATTCCTAAGAGTATGCTTCCACAGGTGAAACCATCCTCTTGTATCTATGCTTATACAGCAAGCTATCATTTTTATAACAGAGAAGTACCAATTGCCGGAATCGCAGGAGACCAACAGGCAGCATTATTTGGTCAGACCTGCTTTCATCCCGGGATGGCAAAAAATACATATGGAACAGGTTGTTTCCTATTAATGAATACCGGAGAAAAACCCATACGCTCAGAACACGGTCTGATTACCACTATTGCATGGGGAATTGATGGAAAAGTGGAATATGCACTCGAAGGAAGCGTATTTGTTGCAGGCAGTGCAATTCAGTGGTTACGCGATGGTATTCATATGATAGAAACCGCACCACAGAGTGAAGAAATTGCAATGAAAGTTCTGGATTCACAGGGTGTATATGTTGTGCCGGCTTTTGTTGGGCTTGGTGCTCCGTATTGGGATGATAAGGCCAGAGGAGCCATGTTTGGAATTACTCGTGGAACTACAGAGGCTCATATTGTACGGGCTACACTTGAATCTCTGGCTTACCAGTCTAGAGATCTTATTGAAGCCATGGAAAAGGACAGTGGAATACCACTTACTAAATTAAAAGTGGATGGTGGTGCTGTTAAAAATGATTTATTAATGCAGTTTCAGTCTGACATCTTAAATGTACCGGTGGAACGTCCTGTCATTAATGAGACAACTGCACTTGGTGCAGCTTATTTAGCTGGCTTAGCAGTTGGGTTTTTTATTGGAAAGGACTCTTTACTGGAGAATTATAAGAAGGATCATGTATTTAGTCCAAACATCAATCAGGCAGAAAGAGAAAAACTGTATCGGGGATGGAAACGTGCAGTGATGGCGACTTGTTCCTTTAAGAACGATTAGTTGAAAAAAAGGCTGTATTCAAAATTTTGAGTACAGTCTTTTTTTATGCGCGGACAATGAGCCAAGTGTCAAGTTTATTTGAATATTTGGCTTGTTGCTTCGATAATCAAGTAGGGAGTTATTCGATTAAAAATTTTATTGACATTTATTTATATTATGTTATAGTCAATATAGAACAAATGATACAAAGCAAATAGATAGAAATATTAAAATAATTTCACAGAGAGGAGCAATTATGAATATATCCAAGTTTACACAAAAGTCTATGCAGGCTGTTGAACGTTGCGAGAAACTAGCGTATGAATACGGCAATCAGGAAATTGAACAGGAACATTTGCTCTATAGTCTGATTACTATAGATGACAGTCTGATTTTAAAATTAATTGAGAAGATGGAGATTAATAAGGAACATTTTATTAACCGTTGCGAACAGGCTCTAGGTAAGAGAGTTAAGGTTCAGGGTGGTCAGGTCTATATTGGTAAAGATTTGAATAAGGTGCTGATTAGTGCAGAAGATGAAGCAAAGCAGATGGGAGATGAGTATGTATCAGTTGAACATCTTTTCCTATCTATGATTAGGAATCCAAATAAGGAGATTAAGGCACTTTTCTCGGAATACGGAATTACCAGAGAACGGTTTTTACAGGCTCTTTCCACTGTGCGTGGCAATCAAAAGGTGACAAGTGACAATCCGGAGGCCACATATGATACACTGGAGAAATATGGACAAGATTTGGTCGAAAAGGCTAAGAATCAGAAGCTAGATCCCGTAATCGGACGTGATAATGAGATACGTAATGTGATTCGTATCCTTTCAAGAAAGACGAAGAATAACCCTGTTCTAATAGGAGAGCCAGGTGTTGGCAAGACTGCAGTAGTAGAAGGTCTTGCTCAAAGAATTGTGCGTGGCGATGTACCACAGGGATTAAAGGATAAGAAACTGTTTGCTCTTGATATGGGATCTCTTGTAGCCGGTGCAAAGTATCGTGGTGAATTTGAAGAGAGATTAAAGGCAGTACTCGATGATGTAAAAAACAGTGATGGGCAGATTATACTTTTTATTGATGAATTGCATACAATAGTTGGTGCCGGGAAGACAGACGGCGCATTGGATGCAGGTAATATGTTAAAACCATTACTTGCAAGGGGTGAACTGCACTGTATTGGTGCTACAACACTTGATGAGTATCGTCAGTACATTGAGAAGGATGCTGCCTTAGAGCGTAGATTTCAACCTGTTATGGTAGATGAGCCAACAGTAGAGGATACCATTTCTATCTTAAGAGGATTAAAGGAACGTTATGAAGTATACCATGGAGTTAAAATAATGGATAATGCACTTGTTAGTGCGGCAACCTTATCTAGCCGTTACATTTCAGACCGTTTCCTTCCGGATAAAGCCATTGACCTTGTAGATGAAGCATGTGCTCTTATTAAGACTGAGATGGATTCAATGCCTACTGAGTTAGATGAACTTCGTCGTCGTGTTATGCAGATGGAAATTGAAGAAACAGCATTGAAGAAAGAAGATGACCGTTTAAGTCAAGAGAGATTACAGAGTCTCCAGAAGGAACTGGCAGAATTAAAAGAAGAATTTAATAACCGTAAGGCTCAGTGGGATAATGAAAAATCAAGTGTAGAAAAGTTATCCAAACTACGTGAAGAAATAGAGTCTATGAACAGTGAGATACAGATTGCCCAGCGAGAGGGTGATTATGAAAAAGCGGCAGAATTAAGTTATGGAAAGCTTCCAACTTTAAAAAAGCAGCTTGAGATTGAAGAGACCAAAGTAAAATCAAAAAATTTATCACTTGTTCATGAGAGCGTATCCGAGGAAGAAATAGCAAAGATAATTTCCAGATGGACCGGAATACCAATCAGTAAATTAACAGAAAGTGAGAGAAATAAGACACTGCATCTTGATGAGGAACTTCACAAACGTGTTATTGGGCAGGATGAAGGTGTCACAAAAGTAACAGAAGCAATTATTCGTTCCAAAGCAGGAATCAAGGATCCGTCCAAACCAATCGGGTCATTCTTGTTCCTAGGGCCTACCGGTGTTGGTAAGACAGAGCTTGCCAAGTCTTTGGCAGCAGCACTTTTTGATGATACAAATAATATGGTTCGTATCGATATGAGTGAGTATATGGAGAAATATTCTGTATCCAGACTGATTGGAGCGCCTCCGGGATATGTAGGTTATGAAGAGGGAGGTCAATTGACTGAAGCAGTTAGAAGAAAACCATATTCTGTCGTATTATTTGATGAGATTGAAAAGGCTCACCCGGATGTCTTCAATATTTTACTGCAGGTTCTGGATGATGGACGTATCACAGATTCACAGGGTAGATGTGTAGATTTTAAGAATACAATTCTTATCATGACCTCAAATATTGGTGCTAATTATCTATTAGATGGAATTGACCAGAATGGAAGTATTAGCAAAGAAGCAGAAGATATGGTTATGAACGATCTGAGAAATCATTTCAGACCCGAGTTTTTGAATCGGCTTGACGAGACCATATTGTTTAAACCGCTAACAAAGGATAACATCGGTGGTATTATACACTTAATAATTGATGACCTTAACAGAAGACTTAGTGATAAAGAACTGAAAATTGAGTTGACGGATGAGGCGGCGCAGTTTATTGTAGAAAACGGATATGATCCGGTATATGGTGCAAGACCACTAAAACGATATATTCAAAAGTATATTGAAACACTGGCAGCTAAGTTAATTCTTGCAGATAAAGTAAGTGCAAATGATACAATTGTGATTACCGTAAAAGATGGTGAACTTATTGCAACTAAAAAATAA
>CAZQTM010000120.1:0-6448 GCA_964595855.1 uncultured Lachnospiraceae bacterium
ACGGATGTAGCTCGCGAGTATATTAGAAATTATGAGACATCATTAAGAGAACTGGCTAAGATACGACACAATGATATGACGGATATAGTATTAGCAGACCCTATATTTGAACGTGTTTTAAAGATTATGGTGATTTATGACATCATTGGTTTGGCAAATACACCTGAATTGATTAAATACGGTTTGAATATGGTGTCAGTAACACAGTCCGCTTCTTTGGATAATGTGTTCAAGCTTGCAAGTGAAAAGAAAATTATTTATTTGAATGATACAAATGGTTGTTATGAGTTTAAACGCAGCGATTCAAAGGATATTAGTGGCTTGGTAAGAGATTATAAGTCTAAACCAGCTAACATTCCGGAAAACTATGCCAAGGCATTAGAAGAAGTATGTAAGAGTGAATTTGCATCAAAAACAAAAAAGAAGATTAAGGGTGATGCATTATCACCTCAGAAATATAATTTAATGTATCTGGAAGATAAGCGTCTTCGCAGAGTCTTTTGCGTGTTCAAAGACTTAGAAAATGAACAGTATTTTGCACAGATACATTCTGATTTGCTGGCAGAGACTGACCTAAAGAAAAAGGATGACGGAGCGATTATATATGTTATTTGCGAATCTCAGGATGAAGTAAATAGAGCTATCGCATTAACGAAAAAGAATATGTATCCTGAAATTATGATAGCTGTACCAAAAGAACCAGCTAACATTTGTGATGATATTTTCTCTTTGAAGGCGGCTTGCTATTATCAGGATAATACTTCTGAGTTTTCACCACAAGACATCAGAGCATTGAAAGAACAGGCACAAGCATATGATACAAAAATAGCAAAACGTTTAGATTATATTATGGATAGTAAAAACTATCAAGCTTATGCTGCATATGGAGAGACACTTGAAAATGGAGCATATGATGTGGGGGCAGTTGCGCTTCTTGAACGTATTTACAAAGGAAAGAGAAATACTGTAAAGCATGATGAAATCAATAAGTCCCATGAATTTAAGGAGAACAACATCGCTCTAAGAGATGCAATAGATAGATTGTTGGATGTTTCCCAAGTGATAGCTTTTCATAATGATTATGGTAATGACCGAGGAGATATTAAGTATATTAAGAATCTTTTGGTTCAGAACGGTGTCGTTTTTGTGAATAACACTCAAGGGGCATTGGAGTATTGTGTAGTAGAAAAGGATATTGAGAGATATAGATTACAGATGCCTGCACTTCATGACATGATTAAGGAAATTCATGATTCAGAGGGAACAGAGATTGATGTACAAAAATTTATTCAAAAATATGTTTCTAGCTATGGAATAGGGTATAATGCTGTTCTTCTATATATGGCAATGATTAAGAGGTACTTTGCAGACTCACTTTCATTTGTCAAAGATGTAATGGCAGTTGGTTCCATTAATGTGAACAACATAGATGTTCTGAAGGCGGTGGTGTTATCTCAGGACTATGTTAATTGTGTTATGAAATATGAGCCTATTTCCGAAGAGGAAGCAAAATATATCGAGCGTTTGATTACTGTGTTTGGTGGTTCAGGAGCTGGAAATCTAGAATTGTTACAGCAAAGTATTAAAAAATGGTATATGGGTTTGGAACCTATATGCAAAGCAACTGATTTGTATGATGATAGCATGACAAAGAAATTTGTTTCTGCATGTAATAAAATTGATACTACGTCGATCAGGGAAATAGTACTATTTGATTTTAAAGAAGTAGTAGGGCAAGAAAGAGATACACTTATTTATGGAAGCAGTATTATTGATGAGCTGATTCAAGGATTATCTCGTCAGAAGGATATTGTGGACAATGGATATTTGTTAATTAGAAAGAAAATTGTGGAAGGTATATCCTCACTTTTTGGAGAAATAACAGATGATATCGTTACAGTAGAAGCTACATTTAGGAGTTGGTACAAAGAACTAGATGAGGCACAAAGGGATGTTCTTAATCCTCTTCAAAATGAAAATAGTAAGCCAATAGCAAAAGCAGTAGGTAGTGAGAGAAATTTTGCAGATGTATTACTATCTGATATTCCTACGGATATGAAGTTTGGTAGCGTTAAGATGTGGACTTCTGATAAGTCAGCAGAATATATCCAGTCATTTAAAAATGGTAAGACACATCTTGAAAATGATGTTTATGCAGTAAGTACACCTGAATACGTATTGAGTGGAAAAGGTGTCTCAGAAGAAAAACATGGGAAAGATTCAGAAATTAGGTTTTCTGGTGATATGACAATTACAATAGAATGTGGAGCAGGTAATGCTTATTACTATGTAACGACTGACGGTACAAATCCTACGGATCCAATGGCACAGAGAATTAAACGAATGGAAGCATATGCAATAGTTATTAATAGAGATACTACTGTAAAAATATGTGGAGTGGGAGACAATAATAAGTACAGTAGCGTCTTAGATCTTCGATGTGTCAACGAAGAAACTAAATATGAAGTAAAAGTGTCCGGAATGCAACAATTTCAAAAAATTGATAGTAACGGTATTACTGCAGTAAATGATGTAAAAGTACATTCAATTGTTCCAATTGATTCAGATAGTTTGTGTTTATGCGTTAAATCTATAGCAGAGTTGATGAAAACTAATCACAATGTTGGAACAGAAGAAATTGTTAAAGGTCTCAGAAATGCTATTGATGATTTGGAGGGTTAATGCATGGTATCAGTCTTTTATGATAGGGATGGATTATATTCTGGATATAAAGATTTGGTAGTGGCAGATTTTGACGAGTATGTAGATGCTTATGCTATGATTTTGACCGCAATTAGGGAACAGAAAGATTTAGTTGTGATAACAAGTAGTAAGCAAATATATGCTCAGTTTGAAATGATGAAAAACTTTTATCCTAGAGCATTTTTACAAAGGCAGTTTTCTATAAGAGAGGATTTTATAGAGAAGTATGGAATAGGGGTTCCAGATTATATTTCTGAATCAGAATTGTCGGAGGACAAAACCTATCAAGAAATGGATTTCACAACTGGCGAATCTTTTGAAAATGTAGTTTTGAGAAAGTATTTTAATGGTTTCTTTGTGAAAAATAAGTTTCCTTTTCAATTACTTCCTGAAATGTGTGGTAATCTTTCGTTTGGAGAACTGAAGAAGAAAGATAATGTTATTCTAAGGAAAGTGTTTCAACATAGAATGAAGGAATATGAAGCAGACTTGAAAGGAGATTTTCAAAAATTTATATATAGAGAATTTATCCATAATTTTGATTCATTAAGAAATGATATGGCACTGTATCTTATAGTAAAAATGTATCCTGAATCATTCAGGGAGGATATTTTAGGGCGAGATATAATTAAATGTATGGATCATTTTCGCTTAAATGGAGATATGATTGAGATAGATGCACAAACAGAAGAGACTTACAGAGATAAAGCGACTGTCTTTTTGAATCACAAAGATATAAGTTTCTCGGATGCATTAAGTTATGTATCTGGTGAGTTCTCCTTTGAATTGGACCTTGTGCTCCAAAAAAAACCTAATCCAGATAATCTTGAAGTGGACGAACTGCTTCAAAAATTTGAATCATTATTTACTAAAAATCCGTATGAAAAAGAGAAGGTGCTTTTATTGAAAGCACCAAGTAAGATTATTAATCCCAAAGGTATAGATTGCATAGAGGGATGGATGACTTGGGCAATAGAAAGTTATTTTCCGTACAGGTTCTGGATGGAATTAACGGGAAAAACTGATTCAAATGTAGATGAGTTTGCTGCAATGTACGGAGATTGGATATTTGATAATTATGATTCTTTGGTTAATACTTATCCGTTAATGATGTATAAAGTACTCCCATTGCTAAAAGAAGATTTTGAAGCTAACGAGCATTCGTTAATGATAATGCTGGACAATTTTAACTATAAATTTGTGCCGGAATTGACGGATTACCTTTGCGATGCAGGATTCACTAAACTAAATGAAAAGCCTGTGTTATCTATGATTCCATCAGAAACTGCGATTTCGAAGCGAGCTTTTTTTACAGGAGAAGCATATAACAATAATCAGCAAGGGTATGATAAACTTGTGCAGAATTGGGCAGATCAAATAGGAATTTCAATGAAGTATATTCCTAATGTTGGGGCACTCAGAGATCTATCGGATTTTTCGGAAAGAGTTATTTTTATCAATTATTTGCGAATAGATGAGATGCTTCACGAAAATCAATCAGACAGTGCGCAGACGATTGAATCAAGGATCAGACAGGAGCTAAAAGCATTAGTTGATACACTGATTGTAACATTGAAAAAATTGGGAAGAGAAAAAAATACAGATATTTATTTTATTGCAGACCATGGAAGTACAAAAATATCATCTGAGCAAGTGAATGCTATTGATCCGAAGTACTATAAGGATAAAGCTAAGGAGGCTGATTATAGGTTTATTTCTGTAGATGATGAGGATTTTGAAACGACAAAAAATGCAATAGGTTCATTATGTTATGCACTAGATAAAAATAGATATGGGACACAGTATAATTATTTCATTGCTAAACGCTATAATCGCTTTATCAGGAATGAGATGAAAGGCTATGTACATGGTGGAATAACTCCCGAGGAGAGTATTGTTCCATTGATGCATTTTTCATTCGATGCAACCCAATGTAAACACCCAGAAATTACTCTGGGCAATGATATGCTTAGATTTTCGGTAAGTACAAAATTAAGCGTTATTGTAAAGAATTTCAATGAGTTTTCATTGGATGATGTTTGTATTTTGATTCAGAATAGTAATATTAAGTACGATCCGGTAGAGAGTGTTTCGGTAGATGGCTATGCAACAACAGTGATAGAAATACCAGGTGCAAGAATTGCGAAATCTCTTGACAAGAAAAATAATGAAAGAATGAATTTAAGAGTTACATACAGTGCTAATGGTAGAAAATATAGCTTGGATTCTGAGGTGGCAATGCCTATGAAATCAGTACAATCATCGGGTTCAGATTTGTCAGACTTGTTTTAAAGGAGGTAGAAATGAAAGACTTTGAGCAAAAAGCATATGATATGTTTGGCGAAGTCGTTATTAACAAAAATCTAATCAATAGCGCAGGTTTTTCGGCTAGAGCAATTCCTACTTATGTTGGTGAGTGGATACTATATAATTTCTTAGAAGATGGTGAATTAACAGATGATTCAAGAGATAAAGTTTCTGATTTTGTTAATAAATATCTGCCACAAAAAGGATTTAAGGAAGATGTTAAAAATCGACTTTTGAATATGGAAACAGTAAGGTTGTTGGATGATTACAGTGTGTCTGTAAATTTAAAAAACGGTACAAGAACACTAAAAATACCTTTTTTGGATATGGGTGATGCAGGAATATCCCAGGACATAGTTGATAATAATAAACTGTTATTGACAAGCGGAGTTTGGGGTGTTGCAGATTTGATGTATGCTCCTCCAGAGGATAAGGGAGAAAAAGGGAAGGTATGGATGAGAAGTTTTCGACCATTTCAGGTTGGAGATGTTGATTTAGATTATTACAAGGAGTGTAGAAGTGAGTTTTCTACCTTAGAATGGATTGATCTAATAATCTCTAGTATGGGATTTAACCCGGAAATCTATACTGAACAACAGAAAAATGTTCTTCTTACCAGATTACTGCCACTTGTGGAGTCGAGAGTTAATCTTATTGAACTTGCACCAAAGGGAACTGGCAAGTCATTTGTATACAGCAATGTTTCGAGATATGCAAGAGTAGTAGGTGGTGGAAAGATTTCACCAGCAGTAATGTTTCATAATAATGCTACAAATGCACCGGGAATTGTAACAAGATATGATGCCGTAGTTCTTGATGAGGCACAAAGTATACAAGGGGACGCTAAAGGCGAACTGATAGCAGGGCTAAAGGTATATTTGGAAAGTGGGAAATTTAGCAGAGGAAATACAGAAGCCGTAGCAGAATCAGGATTTGTTATGTTAGCAAACATTACTTTGGATGAGAATCATTTGCCAGTATATATTCAAGATGGTTTGTTTAAGGAAATACCTAATTTTCTGCAGGAAACAGCTTTTGTAGATCGATTGCATGGAATTATTCCGGGATGGTATATGCCTAGAGTGTCAAAGGATACTCCATCTTTAACTTTAGGATTCAAGGGTGATTTTTTCTCGGAAATTTTACACAATCTGCGAGGAGAACCACAATATACTGATTACGTGAATATGAATATGCGACTTATCAATTGTAATGATATGCGTGATAAAAAAGCGATTACTCGTCTTGCCTCTGCATATTTAAAGCTGATTTTTCCAGATTTACGTGTATCGCAAGAAGAATTTCATAAGTATTGTGTACAACCAGCAGTAGATTTGAGACAGCGTGTCAGAGATGAACTATATAAGATGGATTCTGAATACGCAAAAGTAAACATTCAGGTGGAGATGTAGCAGAACTGTTTATCTATAAGTTTTTT
>CAZQTM010000121.1:0-6374 GCA_964595855.1 uncultured Lachnospiraceae bacterium
TCTACATTACCACTTTCTGCATTCGTTCTGTGATCCTTCACCATGGTATATGGTTGGAATACGTAAGAACGTATCTGATTGCCCCATCCTATCTCAGTAATTTCACCACGTATATCAGATAATTTTTCCTTATTTTCTTCCTGTTTCAGCAAGAATAATTTAGCTTTCAGCATTTTCATGGCCTTATCTTTATTCATATGCTGGCTTCTCTCATTCTGACATTGTACAACAATACTGGTAGGAAGATGCGTAATTCTTATTGCAGAAGAAGTTTTATTGATATGCTGACCACCGGCACCACTACTACGATAAGTATCGACGCGTATATCGTCATCATTAATTTCAATATCCAAATCTTCCTCAATATCCGGCATGACATCTAAAGATACAAATGATGTTTGTCTTTTACCCTGAGCATTAAATGGCGAAATTCTGACTAGTCTGTGCACACCTTTTTCTGACTTCAAATATCCGTATGCGTTTTCTCCATTTACCTGAAAGGTAACGGACTTGATTCCTGCTTCATCTCCATCAAGATAATCCAGAACCTCTATGGAAAATCCCTTCTTTTCTGCCCAGCGTGTATACATTCTATACAGCATGCTTGCCCAATCACAGCTTTCTGTTCCTCCTGCGCCAGCATTCAGTTTTAAGATTGCATTGTCTCTGTCAAATTCACCGGAAAGGAGTGTCGATATCCTCATATTCTCTAGAACTGATATAAAAGTATCCAATTCACTTTTTATTTCCGGAATAAGAGATGCATCCTGCTCCTCATAACCCATTTCAATCAGAGTTTCAATATCATCATACTGAGTCTGCAAGTTTCCAAAGGTATCAACAGTATCCTTTAAATTCTTTACTAATTTCATTTTCTCGTTCGATACTTCTGGATTATCCCAAAAATTGGGGGCCTCCATTTCTCGTTCTAATTCTTCAATCCTCTTTGCCTTATTTTCTAAGTCAAAGTGAATCCCTCACTTCCGCTAATGGAGTTTTATATGATTGAAGTTCTGTCTTCATCTGGTCTAATTCTACCACTTACGTTCACCACTCTTTCATATTAATTTTAATTAAATCAAAGTCGCCTATACATTTCTTCCGCAACACTGCTTATATTTTTTCCCAGAACCACATGGACATGGATCATTGGGATAAACTTTTGCATCCATACGTTTAACTGGTGCTTTGGTAGCGGAGTCATCCTTGTTTGTACCGGTAACCTGTGCTACCTGTTCTCTTTCAACTTTTTGCTCTATCTTTACATGGAATAATAGTTTAACCGTATCTTCCCTGATGTTATCTGTCATACTGTCAAACATTTCGTATCCGTTTAATTTATATTCTACCAAAGGATCTCTCTGTCCATAAGCCTGTAAGCCAATTCCCTGGCGTAACTGGTCCATATCGTCTATATGATCCATCCACTTACGATCTATAACCTTTAATAGGATAACACGCTCTAATTCTCTAATTGCTTCCGCTTCAGGGAATTCTGCTTCCTTTGCTTCATAAAACTTGACAGCTTCTTCCTTAAGTTCCTGCTTTAAGCTGTTTTTCTTCTTATTAAATACTCTTTCCAATGTAATTGGCTGTATTGGGATAATAGGCAACAAAATGGAATTTAATTCATTTAGATTCCAGTCCTCGGCATTTATGTCCTCACCGATAACAAGGTCAACTGTATTCTCCACAATGTCTGTAATCATCTTATAAATTACATCACGCATACTTTCGCCATCAAGAACACGACGTCTTTCTGCATAAATAATTTCACGCTGTTCGTTCATTACCTGATCATATTCGAGTAGATTCTTACGAATACCAAAGTTATTTCCTTCAATTTTCTTTTGAGCACTCTGAATGGCATTTGTTAATGTTTTATGCTCAATCTCCTGGTTCTCTGGAATGCCTAATGTATTGAACATAGCAATCAGTCGTTCAGATCCGAACAATCTCATTAGATCATCCTGCAAAGAGATATAGAATTTGGATTCACCAAGGTCACCCTGACGTCCTGAACGTCCACGTAACTGATTATCAATACGTCTGGACTCATGACGTTCTGTACCAATTATCTTTAAACCACCAGCTGCTTTTGCTTCCTCATCAAGCTTGATATCTGTTCCACGTCCTGCCATGTTGGTAGCAATGGTTACTGTACCATGGATACCTGCACCCGCTACGATTTCAGCTTCTAATTCATGGAACTTGGCATTAAGTACCTTATGCGGTATTCCTTGCTTGGAAAGAAGTGAACTTATTTCCTCCGATGATTCAATGGTAATGGTACCTACCAGTACCGGCTGTCCTTTTTCATGGGCTTCCTTAACCGCTTCTACTATTGCATGAAGTTTTTCTTTCTTGGTTTTATATACTGCATCCTGGTGATCAATTCTTTTAACTGGTCTGTTCGTTGGAATTTCAATAACGTCCATGCCATAGATATCACGAAATTCTTTTTCTTCTGTTAAAGCGGTACCTGTCATACCAGCCTTCTTTTCAAATTTATTGAAGAAGTTCTGGAAAGTAATTGTTGCAAGCGTCTTACTTTCTCTTTTTACTTTAACATGTTCCTTGGCTTCAATAGCCTGATGTAAACCATCAGAATATCTTCTGCCAGGCATAATACGTCCTGTAAATTCATCAACAATAAGAACCTGCTCATCTTTTACAACATAGTCCTGATCACGGAACATCAGATTATGAGCACGTAACGCTAATATAATATTATGTTGAATTTCAATATTCTCCGGATCTGCAAGGTTGTCAATATGAAAGAACTGCTCAACCTTTTCAACTCCTCTTTCAGTTAAATTAACAATTTTATCCTTTTCATTTAATACAAAATCACCTGTTTCTTCTCTGACAACTCCCATGATGGCATCCATTTTTGACAGATCTTCCATATCATCTCCACGTTCAAGCTGTCTTGCTAGAATGTCACAGGCTTCATATAATTTTGTTGATTTTCCACTCTGTCCAGAAATAATAAGTGGAGTTCTTGCCTCATCTACTAATACAGAATCCACTTCATCGATAATGGCGAAATGCAAATCTCTTAAGACAAGCTGTTCCTTATAGATAACCATATTGTCACGTAAATAATCAAAGCCAAGTTCATTATTAGTGACATATGTAATATCACAGGAATATGCTTTTTTACGTTCTTCTGATGTCATGCTGTTTAGCACAACACCTACTGTAAGTCCCAGAAATTCATGAACCTGCCCCATCCATTCAGAGTCTCGTTTTGCAAGGTAATCATTTACTGTTACAATTAGAACACCCTTTTCTGCCAAAGCGTTCAGATAGGCTGGCAAGGTTGATACAAGTGTTTTACCTTCACCTGTCTTCATTTCTGCGATTCTACCCTGATGTAAGATAATTCCACCAATAATCTGAACTGGATAATGTTCCATTTTTAAAACTCTTCTTGCCGCTTCTCTTACCGTTGCAAAAGCTTCCGGTAATAAGTCATCTAATGTTTCACCATTACTTAATCTGCTCTTATATTCTTTCGTCTTACTACGCAGTTCCTCATCTGTTAATTCCATCATAGATGGTCTTAATGCTTCCACTTTTTCGACGATAGGATTGATCCCCTTTAATTCCCTTTCGCTATGCGTTCCAAAGACTTTATTAATTACATTCATATTTTACTGACTCCTTGTATATGTTGGGGCAAAACCTAATCGTTATAGTATGCCCCTTTTTAAGAAACCTAAAGGTTATTGTAACAGAAACAGCACTTAAGTTCAACTATTTGAACGGTATATAAACTCTTAACTTTTTATGAAATTTTAGATTAATTTACCAATTTCAACATTTGTTGTATTTACCTTGTTTTCTTGATTTTTATAATTGAAAGTGTTATTCTTTTAACGATGGTGATTAATTCACAGAAAAAATAAGAAAAAAAATTCGAGGTGTAGACAAATGAGTAAGAGTTTTGATGATTTACTGTCACAGGTAAATGATTGCAGCATGAAAAGACTTGCTGTTGCAGTAGCACAGGACAAAGCAGTACTGGAGGCTGTAAAAGCAGCAAAAGACCGAAAAATAGCTGATTCTATTCTTGTGGGAGATGCTGAACAGATAATGGAGATTGGTAAAAGTCTTTCCATGAATATGGATGAATATGAAATTATTGATGTAAAGGATATTACAGAAGCTTCTTTAGCAGCAGTGAAACTCGTACATGACGGAAAAGCCGATATGTATATGAAAGGTTTATTAGATTCCAAGACCTTTTTAAAGAGTGTTCTGAATAAAGATGTTGGCCTAAGAACTGGAAAACCTTTATCACATGTTTGTGTATTCGAAATTCCAGGTATTGATCGTTTATTATTCTTAACAGATGTTGCTTTTATGCCCTATCCAACACTTGAAGATAAAAAATGTATTATAGATTATACAGTAGCCGTTGCAAGAGCATGTGGCGTAAAATGTCCTAAGGTTGCTCCATTAGCTGCTGTAGAAGTAGTAAATGATAAAATGCCGGTAACTCTTGATGCAGCAGAACTAACTCGAATGAACGCAGAAGGTGAGATCAAAGACTGTATCGTAGATGGTCCTCTTTCTTTAGATATTGCACTTTATAAAGAAGCTGCAGAAGAAAAAGGTGCCTTAGACCGAAAAGTATCCGGAGATGCTGATATTCTTTTATTCCCTGATATTCATGCAGGTAACCTTGTATATAAAGCAATTGTTCATATGGTTAATGTAAAAAATGGATGCATTCTTACCGGTACAAAGGCTCCCGTTATTTTAACATCAAGATCAGATACCTTTGAAACGAAAGTAAATTCCATAGCTTTAGCAGCTGTTGTTGCTGAATCTTTAAAAATAAGTAAATAAAAAGGATTTCAGAAAAGGAGAAGGAACTATGTCAGTTAAAAGTTTGATAATCAATCCAGGTTCTACATCTACCAAGATTGGTGTATTTGAAGATGAGACACTGCTTTTTGAAGAAACACTTAGACATTCAACAGAAGAGATTTCACAGTATGCATCCATAGTTGATCAGAAGGATTTTAGAAAAGATATCATTATGAATCTATTGAAAGAGAAAAATTTTGATATTCATTCCTTAAATATGGTAGTTGGTCGTGGTGGAATGTTAAAACCAATACCAGGCGGTACTTATGCTGTATCTGATGACTTACTTAATGATCTGAAAATTGGAAAGCAGGGACAGCATGCCTCTAATCTTGGTGGTATCCTTGCCAGAGAAATTGGTGATTCTATCGAAGTACCTTCTTTTATTGTGGATCCTGTCGTAGTAGATGAATTATGCAAGGTTGCCAGATACTCAGGTGTACCTGAATTACCAAGAACAAGTGTATTTCATGCACTTAATCAGAAAGCGGTAGCAAAAAGATACGCAAAAGAGAATCATAAATCCTATGATAGCTTGAGACTTATCGTTGTTCATATGGGTGGTGGTGTCTCTGTTGGTGCCCACGAATATGGAAACGTAATTGATGTATTTAATGCCCTTGACGGTGATGGAGCATTTTCACCGGAAAGAGCTGGTGGTGCTCCTTCCGGCGCACTGATTAAAATGTGTTTTTCCGGCAAATATACCGAAAAAGAAGTTTATAAGAAGTTTGTAGGTAATGGTGGTTTTAATGCATATATTGGTTCTAATGATATGCGTGATGTAGAAAAGATGGTAAATAACGGCGATATGAAGGCTAAAGAAGTCCGTGATGCCTTCATCTTCCAGGTTAGTAAAGATATCGGATCTATGGCATGCGTATTAAAAGGAAAAGTTGACCAGATCATTGTAACCGGTGGCATTGCTTATGATAAAGCCGTTGTATCAGGTTTGAAAGAAACATGTGACTTTATTGCCCCATTTACTGTTTACCCAGGGGAAGATGAGCTTCTTGCGTTAGTACAAGGTGGTTTACGTGTTATAAATAAAGAAGAAGAAGCAAAGAACTATTAATTTTTCAAAGGATAAGGAACCATCTCATGACGAAAAAAGAACTTGCAATTGAAAATCATAATAAGGGTTACAATTGTTGTCAGGCTGTAGCCTGTGCATTTTCTAACGATATTGGTATGGATGAATCTATTTTATTTAAAGCATGTGAAGGTTTTGGACTTGGAATGGGCTGCACGGAATGCACATGCGGAGCTATTTCTGGTGCAATTATGATTGCTGGATTAAAAAACTCCACAGCCAACCTGAATGGTCCTAAAAGTAAAGCTGCAACGTATCAGATATCCAAGGGGTTAGTCAACCGTTTTCAGGAAAAGAATGGTGCTACTATCTGCAAAGAATTAAAGGGACTTGAGACTGGAAAAGTTCTTCGTTCTTGCGAGGGTTGCATAGAAGATGCTACGGAACTGGTAGAAGCTAT
>CAZQTM010000122.1:0-2643 GCA_964595855.1 uncultured Lachnospiraceae bacterium
TCTCTTTAACCTTTAATGCACCCTGTATTTCTATTTCCAGAATGACATCCATGCCCTCTTTTAGTTTTTGTTCTACATATGTCTTTGGTGTACCGTAATAATTACCAACATATCCTGCATATTCTATTAATTCATCATTTGCAATGTGACCTTCAAATTCCTCTTTCGAAATAAAGAAATAATCTTTTCCTGCCACTTCACCATTTCTTGGGCTTCTTGTTGTCATGGAGATGGATAATGCATAATTATCATATGACTGTACAAGTTTCTTCATGAGCGTACCTTTACCAGCCCCTGAAAATCCTGATACAACAATTAATATTCCCTTAGTTTTCATCATCACTTTCCCTCTCTGACTGTGCTCTGCTTAATATTGTTTCGGGAAGTAATGCTGATAGTACAATCTTATCATTCTCCATTACTAATACCGCTTTTGTTTTTCTACCCTGTGTAGCATCGATTGCAGTTTGGTTATCCCTTGCATTCTGAACCATTCTCTTTATTGGCGCTGAATCCGGACTTACTACTGCTATCATTTTATCTCTATTTACAATATTCCCAAAACCAATATGAATAAACTGATTCATGAAATAAGCCTTCCTATTCTATATTTTGAATCTGTTCTCTGACCTTTTCAATTTCTGTCTTTAATTCAATTCCTTTGTTTGAAATCGTAAGATCATTTGCCTTAGATAATATTGTGTTGGCCTCACGGTTCATTTCCTGTGCTAAAAAGTCTAACTTTCTTCCTATGCTTCCACCATCTGTCAGAGTACTTTTCATGGTTTCAATATGACTTCTTAGTCTTACCATTTCCTCGTCCACACAAATTTTATCTGCAAATATGGTAACCTCTGTTAATATTCTGTTCTCATCGAATTTCGTATCACCTAACAGTTCCTGAACTTTTTCAGTTAATTTCTTCTTATATTCTTCAATAATCTGAGGAGAACGAATTGATATATAGTCAACTACTGAAAGCATTCCATCCAACTTTTGAATTAAATCGACACGTAAATGCTCACCTTCCTTTATTCTTGTTTCAACAAAGCCTTCTGCCGCACCACGTAATGCCTTTTCGAGTGTTTTCCATATTCCTTCTTCATCAATTTCTACATCATCTAACGTAAATACTTCAGGATACCTTGATAATGTTGATACACGAATATCATCATCCAGAGAAAACTGTGCTGACATCTCCTTTAAATATTTTAGATATTCTGCTGCAACCTCTTGGTGATACGTAATGTTCACATTATTTTCAGACATATCCTCAAATGTTATAAATAAATCTGCCTTGCCACGTTGCATATATTCCTTCAGTAAATTTCTGATAGATGATTCAAAGAAGTTTAATTTCTTTGGCATTTTTATATTAACATCTAGATATCTGTGGTTCACTGATTTTATTTCAACCGTAATTTTACGATTCTCGTCGCTGACTTCGCATCTGCCAAAGCCTGTCATGCTTTTTATCATGTGTCCCCTTCCTGACGCATCCGCATTCATTTGGTCGCGTACTTCATATTATTATAATTCATGACCCATAACACGTCAAGGTTGCCTTTCACAAAAAGGATTGCTATACTCAGTATGTATGAAAAAAAGAAGAGAAATTCTATTTATCTTAAGGAGATTATTATGGCATTAGATGGCATCACAATTGCAGCGATTGTTGACGAATTGAATTACAATATTAGAAATGGACGCATATCAAAAATAGCTCAGCCGGAAAACGATGAGCTTTTGCTTACAATAAAAAATAACAGCACACAGTATCGATTAATTCTATCTGCCAGTTCTTCCCTTCCATTGGTTTATCTATGTGATGAAAACAAAATCAGCCCAATAACTGCGCCACCTTTTTGTATGCTGCTTCGAAAACATATACAAAATGGACGCATCGTATCCATATACCAGCCCGATTTTGAAAGAATAATTGTTTTTGAAATAGAGCACTTAAATGAAATGGGGGATATCTGTCATAAAAAAATCATTATTGAGCTTATGGGCAAATACAGCAACATTATCTTTACCGATATGGAGGACAATATTATTGACAGTATCAAACATATTTCAGCCATGGTCAGTTCCGTGCGAGAGGTTCTTCCCGGCTGTCATTACTTTATTCCAAGGACTCAGGAAAAACAAAATCCCCTTACTACAGATGAGACTATGTTTATAAATCAGGTGTTTTCAAAAAATATGGAATGTTTTAAAAGTCTCTATACCTCTTTTACCGGAATCTCCCCAATGATTTCACATGAAATCTGCTATCGCCTTGGAATTATTGCTGAACAAAATACCGATTCCTTTACTAATGATGAGAAACATCATTTGTTTACTGTTTTTTGTGATTTGATGAATCAGGTTAAGGAGAAGAATTTTGATCTCAATATTTTTTATGAGAACTCAATTCCGATTGATTATTCCTGTATCACGATAACATCCTATAAAGAAGAGCAATGTGTTCATTTTAAATCTGTATCTCAGTTACTTCTTGCATATTATAAAGATAAGGAAAATATTACAAGGATTCGTCAAAAATCTGTAGATTTAAGAAAAATAGTCCAAACTTCCATGGAAAGAGATATTAAGAAATATGATTTGCAGGTACGTCAGTTAAAAGACACGGAGAAAATG
>CAZQTM010000122.1:2743-6322 GCA_964595855.1 uncultured Lachnospiraceae bacterium
CACTTAGAATCAATCGCTACTGCACTGGACATTGCACAAAAGGAAGAAGACTTAAGTGAAATTAAAGAAGAATTAATAGATAATGGTTATATGAAACGAAAAGGAGAAAAAAAGAAACAACGCTTTAAAAGTAAACCTTTTCATTATCTAAGTTCTGATGGTTTTGATATTTATGTTGGAAAAAATAATTATCAGAATGATGAGTTAACATTCAAGTTTGCTACCGGAAATGATTGGTGGTTTCATGCCAAAGGCATACCTGGTTCCCATGTAATCATAAAATCTGACGGCAAAGATATTCCTGATCATACATTCGAAGAAGCCGGAAAGTTGGCTGCTCATTATTCAAAAGGTAAAGGGCAGGAAAAGATTGAGATAGACTACACTCAAAAAAAGAATGTTAAAAAACCTGCCGCTGCAAAACCCGGATTTGTTGTTTATTATACTAATTTTTCCCTAATGATTGACTCTGATATTTCCAATATCAAATCAATTGAAGGTAACATATGATAGTATAAAAATATAAGGCCTACAATATGCCCCTTAAAATCTTATCCTATGATAGAGATAGCGCCATAAATTATGCTTCCAAATGGGCATTTGCCCGTAATCCGTTATACTATGACTTTGATCCGATTGGAGGAGACTGTACAAACTTTACATCTCAATGTCTCTTTGCTGGAAGTAAAATTATGAATCACTCCGCTGTTACTGGATGGTATTATTACTCTGTCAACAAGCGTAGTGCATCCTGGACATCTGTAGCATATTTTTATCAATTTCTCATTTCCAATAAATCGGTTGGACCATATGGCCATCCGGTAGATATTAGCAACACTGCTGTGGGTGATTTTATTCAGCTATCCACTGTAGAGCCGTACTTTCATCACTCCTGCATCATAGTTAAGAAAGAGCATGAAACGCAGTTAGATAAAATATTTATTGCCTGTCATACTTATGATGCCTACATGAAGCCATTATCCGAATATCCGATTAACAAGATGCGATGTATAAAAATAGACGGTATCAGAAAATTCTGATACCGTCATATATTATTCATTAATCAGCCAATCATACATCTCTTGATATTTTGCAGCCGATGTATTCCAAGAAAAGTCTGCTGCCATTCCACGATCTATCATTTTATTCCATTCTCGTTTATTATCATAATAGATATGCTCAGCATAACGAACCGTACGTAACATTTCGTGTGCATTGTAATTAGAAAAGCTGAAGCCTGTCCCCTTACTCTCAAACTCATTATAAGGTAAAACAGTATCTTTAAGTCCGCCGGTCTCTCTTACAATTGGGACTGTCCCATATCGAAGGGATATTAATTGTGAGAGTCCACATGGTTCAAATAAAGATGGCATTAAAAATGCATCACACGAAGCATATATCCTATGCGATAATGCTTCTGAATAATATATGTTACCACTGACTTTGTTCCCATACTTCCAGTCATAGTGTCTGAACAAATTCTCATAACGTTCCTCACCTGTGCCAAGTACAACAATCTGAATATTATCCTGACATAATTCATCCATAATATAAGCGATTAAATCAAAGCCCTTCTGATCTGTCAGTCTGGAAACAATACCAATCATCATTGTGGAAGCGTTCTTATCAAGTCCTAATTCTTCTTGAAGCTTGACTTTGTTTTTAGACTTTTCTTTTCTAAAATCTATCGCATTGTATGGATATTCTATAGTTGGGTCAGTCTGTGGATTGAACACTTCATAATCAATGCCATTCACAATGCCTCGTAAATCATTGGATCTTGCAATCATTAATCCGCTTAAGCCTTCCCCATAGAAATCTGTTTTAATTTCTTCTGCATATGCATTACTAACCGTTGTAATGGCATCCGCAAAAACCAATCCACCTTTTAACAAATTGGCATCCTTATATGCCTCCAATTTATCCGGTGAAAAGTAATAATCCGATAAACCAGTTATCTCACGTACTTCCTTAACAGACCATTTCCCCTGGAATTTCAAGTTATGTATTGTCATAACGGTCTTTATATTCTCAAAAAATTGATTGCCAGCAAATCGCTCTTTCAAATAGACAGGAATTAAACCGGTCTGCCAATCATGACAGTGAATCAAATCCGGTTTGAAATCAATCAATGGTAAAGATGATAATACTGCTTTACAAAAGAAAGCATACTTCTCAATCTCATACAAAGTATCATCGCTATAAGGTCTTGAACCAGCAAAATAACCTTCATTATCGATAAAATAAAATGTTATACCATCGTACTTAGCCGTCATAATTCCCACATAAACATTTCTCCAGTGAAAGTCCATATAGAAATTCAGCTCAAATTTCAACATATCCTTGTATTCTTGTTTCATACATGTATATTTAGGTATAATTACCCTGACATCATAATCATTTTTATCAATACATTTAGGAAGAGAGCCGACGACATCTGCTAATCCACCAGTTTTAATAAATGGTACTCCTTCTGATGCTACAAATAAGATCTTTTTCATTCATGTTCCTCCATAATCTTACTGTTGTTGTATCCTATTAAGCATCATTATACATCATACGCGTATTTTTATAAAGATTAATTTCTGTACTGAAGCCTGATTTTATCTGCAATCAGTGCTATAAATTCGGAGTTGGTCGGCTTTCCCTTTCCTGTATTTATTGTATAACCAAACAAAGCATCTAATGTTTCCATTCTTCCTCTGCTCCATGCCACCTCAATTGCATGTCTGATTGCTCTTTCTACTCTGCTTGGTGTTGTGCTAAACTTTTTAGCAATAGTTGGATATAATACCTTAGTAATAGAATTAAGCATTTCAATATCCTCAACTGCCATCATAATTGCTTCTCTTAAATACTGATAACCTTTTATATGAGCAGGAACTCCAATTTCATGAATGGTATCTGTAACATCCTTTTCCAAATCATGTGTTTTTGTTACACTAGCTTCCTGCATAAATATTTTACTTTCATCTTTATCCCATATATTTTTCTGTTTTACATCCTCTTCTTTACGTCTGTTTCCGGAAGGTACCGTAATCATAATTTGAAATTCTTTGTCGGTATTCATTAAATCTGTTAGTATTTTAAACATTCTTTCGTTATCTTTGGATGAAGTTACATTAAGTTGTTCCATAAAACCCTCCGCTCTTTGTTTTTTCCGCATTTTGTATTGTCGTATGCAGACTAATTATATAAGATTGGGGATTTTTGTTTCAACTCTCACTCATCGCATTAAAAGCATGTTTTCTATAAAAATCGCATACCCTTTTTCAGGATTGGAAACAAGTACATGTGTTACTGCACCAACTATTTTTCCGTTCTGAATGACTGGACTTCCGCTCATTCCCTGAATGATACCACCTGTTTTTGATAGTAG
Organism: uncultured Lachnospiraceae bacterium; assembly: GCA_964595855.1. Lineage (GTDB taxonomy): Bacteria > Bacillota > Clostridia > Lachnospirales > Lachnospiraceae > RGIG8767. The sequence goes on from CAZQTM010000122.1 coordinate 6,123, forward strand.
CTCGGGATCCGTAATTTTTAGTTCAATTCCACGATTTATGTTGTCATTATTAAGGTGAACAGCAGTTATTTCCACGTCATAATATTGTGGTTTTTCTCCAATACAGCACAGTATTTGTGCCGGTCCCAATGTGACCTCCTGTTTCAGTCCAACATCCATATATTCATCGCAATTTTCACTACTAAATTTCTCTGTTACAA
>CAZQTM010000123.1:0-6318 GCA_964595855.1 uncultured Lachnospiraceae bacterium
GTACCCAGACCCGGGGTCGTAAATAGTGAAACAAAATGAAAGAAAATAAAACAAGTGAAAGAAATAAACGAATGTGGATGAGCAACTTACAACAACAGCAAGACTTAAATAACTATAATTGATTTCATTTAATATCGGGATGGTTGGGAACAATTTGGGAACAAATCTTACTTTTGTTCCCAAGAGTAAAACACAAACCGATATGAAAGTAACAGCCCTAATAAGGAAAACAGCAAAGAAGAATGATAAGGATTCTTCGGCGACAATCTACTTCCGACTGAGAGATGGAAAGAAAGATATAAAAGCCGCAAGTGAACTCATGATAAACCCAAATCATTGGAATCCTGAAAAGATGGGATATAAAGATAGGGTGTTAACTATATCTGATGATATTCAACGTAAATTGAATGAAGACATCAAGAACATCATCAAGAGTATTAACGACGAGTACACTTCTGATTGCGATAATGAATGGCTGAATAAAACCATTGCAGTGTATCATCATCCAAATAGGTTTATCGAAGAACTACCTATTATTAATGAGAGTGTAGAAAATGAAGATTCCCTAAAAGATAAGACTCTATTACAGTTCTACGATTACTTCATGGAGAATCATGATATTTCTGAAGTTCGGAAAAAGAACTTCAAGGTCATTGGTCGTGTGCTAGCTAGATTTGAGCTATACTGTAAGATGAAAAAGCGCAACAAAAATCTCATTCTTCATCTTGATGACGTAACTCCAGAACTGCTGGAAGAATTAAAAGACTATTTCTATAATGAACATTTATACTACAAAGAATACCCTTTCCTTTTTGAACAGATAAGCGAGAAGCGTAAACCGACACCAAGAGGTGGAAATACTTTTGTCGACTATTTCAATCGCATTCGTACATTTTTCTTATGGTGTTATAGTCATAAGTTCACGACCAAGCGTCCTTTTGATGATTTCAAGATTGGTGAAGCAGTCTACGGTACACCTATTATTATCTCAAAGGAAGATAGAAATAAACTTTATGAGGCTGACTTATCCGCTTACCCAAAAGTAGAATTACAAAGAGACATCTTCGTATTTCAGGCTATGATTGGATGTAGACCATCTGATTTATATGATTTCACCAGCCTAAACATTATTGATGACTCATTAGAATATATTGCCGATAAGACAGTGAAGGATAATCCAAAAACTCTTCATATTCCATTGGGTGAAAAAGCAAAAGAGATTCTGAAGCGTAGAGGACAACAGCATCCACTTCCTCTATTCCCTTTTATTCCACAGCAGAAATATAACGAAATGATAAAGGAAGCTATAAAATTATCGGGAATGGATCATAACGTAGTACGACTAAATCCAACTACAAGAAAAAAAGAAATTGTCTTACTTAGTGAAGTTGCATCTGCATATACTGCACGTAAAACATTTATTGGCAATATCTACACTGAAGTACAGGACCCTGATATAATATCTTCTATGTCTGGACATGTAGAAGGAAGTAAAGCATTTCGCAGATATAGGGCAATTAATACAAAAATGCAGGAAGATGCAATTAAGTCAATTGAATAAAATATGAAAAATAATAGGAAAGAAGAATACCAGCGATTTGTGCTATCAGTTAGAAACTGGAAAGATGATCATTTTGATGAATTCTGTGATTATTGTACTGCTATGCGCAATATTGATGGTAAAGGAATTCTTGATGCAGCCCGTACATTATTTTTCTATTGCCCAAAATTCTTTAGTGCATGGACGGTTTGTGTGCGCGATGAATCTTATTCTGATTATGATGCATTAACAGGACTTGTGTCAAAAACAGACTTCGCAGAACGTTTAATTAAGAAATTCAATTATCCAGGAAAAGATAATTCCGTCCCTTTATTTATGAGTTGGCTATATTTCGCCAATAGCTTTGAGACCATAGTCATGGTGTTAAGCTCACAAATAAATAGCAATAGCAACACTATCAAGAAGCAATTAGTACACTATGGAATAAAGAAAGCAATCAGCGTAAGTCTAAAGATGGACTATAGAAACGAAGAACAATGGCGCAACTTCTTAGAGATTGAAGAAGATGCCGGTACAGACAATATGGCGATAAGAATTTTGGAGAAACATTTCAGCAATGCAGGTGATGAAATATCAGCAATAGAAAAGGACTATAATGAAAATGATAAAGGGAGAATAGTCAATAATTTCTACACTCAACAAAATATCAATATCCAGCAGAATTTATTCAGTCAATCAGTCTATGTTTATGCTGATGCAGAGGAATGTAATGAAGACTCGTCATCAAAGCCAAATAGTGAGAAACAAGAAAGCAGACCATTGTATTTGGAGTATAATATTCCTGCAGAAAATCAAAGATTGGAAGATTATATTATAAGTGCAGAAAACTATCCTTGCCTCATTGATAAAATTGAATCACATCTAAAATCCATAACTAAAGATAAAAGCAAGGTTTATGCACGCATAAAGATAATACTAGAAGAAAATGGATTACTTAAGGATGAATGTAAATCCGATGTCACCTACTTTTATAATGCCGTGCTATTACAATATCAAAACAGTGGTATAAAACATATCACATTAAGATCTGTACAAAAAGCTTATAAAGCTATGATGGAAAGTATTCGACTTCCAAATGGTAGCTATCGTTTAATAAAAGACCTTGAGGAGGAACGTTCTTTGATAAATCATTTAGCTGAAATCTTATTGGAGAAAAGCTAAAAATCTTCATTTTCCTTCAAATAACACATTCTAAGGAGTTCGTTTAGTTCGTTTGGTATGCAGACGAACTCAACGAACTCCTTTTTCTTTCACTATCAACATCTTAGGCCATAACTTTGCAGCACCGTTTCTCGAGAACAGTAACTTTCTTTTTATACCATCGCAAGGAAAGTTTACGATAGATGGTTCACAATTTAAAAAATGCAAGTTATGGATTTAACAAAAATAATAGAATCCGGAGCCAACATAAAACTAGAAGTTAGTAGCCAAGACATAAAGGACTTAGTTGATACTTTAAGCATGCGCATCAAGGAAGATATACTTGAGCATGTATCCAGCATCCAAGCAGAAAAGAGGTTCTATACACGTGAAGAAGTTATGAATATGTTTCACATTAAAGAAACAACTCTTCATAACTATGTAAAAAGTGGTAAGCTGAAAATGGGATGTTTATCAGGCCGAAAGTTATTCTCTTCGTATGAGATTGATAGGTTTATTCATGAACATTTTCCTAATGGATAAGATATGATTGGACTAAGCAATAAAATACGTGCTGAGTTTGAAGGTGTGAGTGAGAATGATTTCCCACTTCACTCCTTTCCTCAGAAGATTCAATCATTAGTTTTAGATTTAAAACGAAATAATGGTTACCCCATAGAATATACTTCTATGGCATTGCTTTCGGCTTTTAGTACAGCCGTTGGTAATACATATAAGCTGGAAGTAAACGACAATTGGAAAGCAAGAACTGTATTTTACTTTGTTATAGTTGGATTACCTGCAACACTCAAAACTCATCCTGTAAATTTCGCATATGCTCCATTAGAGGAATACGACATTAAAATGTTGGAGAAATGCAAGCAAGATAAAAAGGAGTTTGAGCAACAAATTAATTCATTAAAGAAAAGCAAGAATTCTGATTATACAATTCCAGAAATGCCTGTTTGCAAAAGGACCATTCTAGATGATGTTACTCCTGAAGTTGTAGCAAAAAGACACAACGATAACCCTAAGGGCATTTGCATTAAGGTAGACGAATTTATCAGCTTAATCAAATCAGCAAACCAATATAGCAAAGGTCATTTCTTAGAAAGTCTGCTATCAACATGGTCAGGAAGCTCGTTAAAGGTAGACAGATGTAATAATCCGCTGCCATTAATGATAATGAATCCTCATATTAATATCATTGGGACCATACAACCTGGCATATTATCTGAATTCATAACAGAAACGAGATTGGATAGCGGTTTGATTGACCGTTTTATATTTGTATATCCACAACATCAGGAATTTTATATGTGGCAATTGCCAAACCCACAAAGTCAAAACAACAATTATAGAAAGCCAAGCGAACGATGGAATGATATCATTCAAAAATTTATCAATATTGAATATAACCCATCTAATCCTGAAGAAAGAATCTTGAAGTATACTAATGAAGCAAATGTAAAAGCAGTCACATGGCAGAATTCTATGATGGAAAACTTGTCTCCCAATAAATCAACCTCTAGAAAAGCCAGTCGATTCTCTAAACAAGCCGATTATGGGACCAGATTTTGTCTATTATTCCAACTTTTGCGATGGGCTTGCGGTGAAAGCACAAAAGATGAAGTTGATATTCAATCGGTTGAATCTGCTATCTGTCTTTCTGAATGGATTGAAAAATCATTTCAAAGAGTTATGGCAGAAATCACATCAGCCAATATGCCTGGAGATTTGCAGAGTCAGAAAATACTATCTGAATTACCAAATGAATTTGAGACCTCTGATGTGAAAGAGATCGTAAAAATCAACAAGTTCATGTGCGAACGTTCAGTTGCGAACTGGCTTGATAGAATGGTTCGCGAGGCTTATATAGAGAGCGTATCATATTCAAAATGGAGAAAAAAAGTTGTTGCATAGCTTGCATTTCTTGCATTCTTCAATTGCGAGAATGCAAACTATGCAAAGAGTGCAACTAGTAAACTAAAAATTAGAGAGAAATGGAATATAGATTTACTCTACAAAAATATAAGGTTGGAAGTAAAATCACTTGTCCTAAATGCGGTAAACCAAAATCTTTCGTAAGGTACATGGATAATGAAGGCAAGATTGAGTTTCCTGAGTTTGTTGGACGCTGTGACCATGAGGATAGATGTGGCTACCACTACACTCCGAAGGACTACTTTAATGACAATCCAGATGTAAGTCATCAAATGATCAAAGATAGTCGTGATAAGTGTCAGTCTCTGCCTCCAAAAGCATCAATAGAAATTAAGCCTTCATATATGAATAACAGCTTGGTAACATCTTCTCAGAAGTGTTATGACCGCAACAACCTCTTTCTATTTCTTAATCAAAGATTTGGTATAAAAGAAACAGAGCGACTGTTTAATATGTACAGAGTTGGCACTTCTAGATATTGGAATGGCTCTACTGTATTCTGGCAAATAGATTGTCAAAACAGAGTGCATGCTGGCAAGATATTCTTATACAATAAGGAGAATGGTCATCGTGTAAAAGATGGTGGATCTAAGATAAGTTGGGTGCATTCGGTGATGGGGCTAAAAGATTTCAATCTAAACCAATGTCTATTTGGGGAACATCTAATATCTCAATATCCAATAGCACCAATAGCGATTGTGGAAAGTGAGAAAACCGCAATAATTGCAACACATTATATGCCAGAATATATTTGGTTGGCAACAGGTGGTAAAGATGGCTGTTTCAACTCAAGAGCTATACAAATATTGAATGGCCGTGAGGTTATGTTGGTACCAGACCTTAAAGCTACTGAACAATGGGTTCAGAAGTCATTACTCCTCAAGGATGTTTGCAAAAAAGTCACAGTATGCAAGGTTCTGGAAGAAATCGCAACTCCCGAGCAACATGAAGAAGGACTCGATGTTGCAGATTATCTATTAGAAGAAGATAGTGATGAGAATATTTTGGCAAGCATGATAAGCAGAAACCCATCTTTACAGAATCTTATCGATGCTTTTGACCTCCAGCTCATATCTGTTGAGAGGCAATAGCATATTGGACAGTTTGCTTGCAAACTTACCTTTTGGTGTAGCCTAATACACCAAGCTTTGCTTGATGTGGTTAGGTGCGCTTGATAATAACAAACGTGGAACTATTGAATATAGGAGCAAGCTCCACTAATACAAACATAAAAAACTCTTTTCAAATGGGAAATAGAAAACAGATGATGGACATTGACAAAAAATCAACAATGACATCAGCACTCAGCGATGAGCATCAGAGAAATTGGAATGATGAGCAGTTGCATCGTAAGATTGAAGCGACTGAACGCAATTATGATTTAAGTAGAATGCCACTAAATTTTGAAATTAGTCGTGGTGGTAAAATTGAGGCGATTGATAAAAGGAAGAATATTGCCGATAAGATTGAAGACAGAATAAAAGAAGGAGTCACTGTCCAGACAAGTATCCGTTCAACTTCACATCGCTCAGTAAACATTGTGTTCGGTGGTAATCGTGAAAGAATGCTCGAAATGGCTTTTGGCAAACAACAGATTGGTGAGCGTGGAAAGAATTGGAATGTGCACCGATGTCCAGAAATTGAACAATGGGCAAAAGATATTTATGACTTCA
>CAZQTM010000124.1:0-6295 GCA_964595855.1 uncultured Lachnospiraceae bacterium
GAAAATGCCAGAGAAGTTGCGGCTAAAACGTTAGATGAAGTTAGAAGTGCTATGAAAATAAATTATTTTACTGATAGTGAATTAATAAATTCGCAAATTAATAAGTTTAAAGGATAAACAAGACCAGATATTCAATAAAATGAATATCTGGTCTTACTTAATGATTTAGATACCATATTTCTATCCATTGAATGATTTGATAAAGAAGCATTGCAATAATACAAAGAATGACAATTGACATGATTAACAAATCTAATTGAAAAACCTGAGAGCCATAAATAATCAGATATCCAAGACCTCTCTTGGCGGCAAGAAATTCTCCAATGATAACGCCAACTAATGAAAGTCCAATATTTACTTTCATATTACTAATGATAATTGGTATGGAAGAAGGAATAATTACTTTTTGTATGGCATCTTTCTTGTTACCTCCAAGAGTGTAAATGAGTTTTATCTTTTCTTCATCAACCTGTTTGAATCCGGAATAAAGGTTGATAATGGATCCGAAGATGGCAACAGAAATTCCTGCTACAATAATGGTTTTCATGCCTGTACCCAGCCAGACTATAATTAAAGGAGCTAAGGCAGATTTAGGTAAAGAATTTAATACAACTAAATATGGCTCCGAAATTTCGGACGCTTTAAGAGATGATAATAACAGTACTGATAATATAATACTGATTGCATTCACGATTGAAAAGCTTAAAATAGTTTCGAATAATGTAATTCCAATATGAAAAATTATCTCAAAATCCTTGCACATTTTTATAAATAATATTACCATTCGTGTGGGGGAACTGAAAAAGAAGGAATCTATGATATTAAAATCAGATAGTAGTTCCCAGACAATGAAAAACTGAAGCAGAATGAAAATTCTTACTATACGGATAATCATCTTATGTTTTTTACATGTATTTAAAAATTCCTCTTGCAGATTGCTTTTATGTTCTGCTGTTTGCAGATTAATATCCTCTGTCTCATTCTGATTCATGAATTAACTCCTTCCATATATCATTAAAATATTGCTGGTATTCCGGAGCATTCCGATAAGCCAGAGGGGATTCATCATCATCAATAGTCAGATGAATCTGATACTCTTTTCTTATCGAAGAAGGGCGCTTTGTAAACACAAGTATTCTATCAGCCATACTGATTGCCTCTGATAAATTATGAGTGACAAGAATTGCTGTTTTATTAGTACTTCGTATTATCTTACCAATATCAGAGGAGACCATTAGTCTGGTCTGATAATCAAGTGCCGAAAATGGTTCATCTAAAAGAAGAATATCCGGATCTAAAGCCAGTGTTCGAATTAATGCAACTCTTTGCTTCATACCACCGGAAAGTTCACTTGGCCTTTTATGAATAAAAGAGGATAGACCATAACTTTGCAACAATTCCATAACACGATCTATATTTTCAGAAGTCATTTTTTTCTGAATTTCCAGACCTAAAATCACGTTCTCATAGATGGTACGCCATTCAAAAAGATGGTCGTGTTGTAACATATATCCTATTGGATTTGCTTTCCCATTATCAGAGGAACAAGAAATACTACCACTTTCCGGAGATAAAAGGCCACTGATTATATTTAATAATGTAGATTTGCCACAACCACTGGGACCAACAATTGCAAGAAATTCGCCCTTATTTAGAGAAAAAGAAATATTTTCAAGTGCTTTTATCTCACCAGTTTTACTATGATAAGAAAAGTGAATATTATCTAACTGTAGAGCAACATTTGTAGGACTACCATTTTTCATTTCTTTTCACCAAAAAGTTTTATACATATATTGTATGAGAAATGAAAATAATGGTGAATTTAATACAAGATTGCGAAAGAAAATTGCAATAGATTACAAATTATGATATTATCAAATTCAGATTTAATACTGGAGGATTATAATATGGCGCAGCTTTGGGGCGGAAGATTTACGAAAGAGACTATGCAGGATGTTTTTCAGTTTAATGAGTCTATTTCTTTTGATAAAAGATTATTTACACAGGATATAGAAGGAAGCACTGCACATGTGGTTATGTTAGAAAAGCAGGGAATCCTTACATGTGCTGAAAAAGATAGTATTATTATTGGCTTAACGCAGATAAAGGAAGAAGTATTAAGCAATAAACTACAGATTACAAATGAATATGAAGATATTCACAGTTTTATAGAAGCAAATCTGATTAAAAAAGTTGGAGATGCTGGTAAAAAAATGCATACCGGTAGAAGTAGAAATGATCAGGTTGCGCTAGACATGAAGCTTTATGTCAGAGAAGAAATTATTAATGTAGATCAATTGATTAAGGAACTTCTTTTGGTATTACTTCGTATTATGAAAGAAAATACGGATACTTATATGCCTGGTTTTACACATATGCAAAAGGCACAACCCATCACACTTGCACATCATTTTGGAGCATACTTTGAAATGTTTAAGCGTGATAGAAGCAGATTAAATGATATTTACGGAAGAATGAATTATTGTCCATTAGGAAGTGGGGCACTAGCTGGTACAACTTATCCTTTAGACAGAGAATATACAGCATCATTGCTTGGATTTGAAGGAGCAACCTTAAATAGTATGGACTCTGTTTCTGACAGAGATTATATTATTGAATTCATGTCTGCATTATCAACAATTATGATGCATCTAAGCAGATTTAGTGAAGAAATTATAATATGGAATTCCAACGAATACCGTTTTGTCGAGATTGATGATGCGTATTCAACTGGAAGTAGTATCATGCCACAGAAGAAGAACCCGGATATTGCAGAATTAGTAAGAGGAAAAACGGGCAGAGTATATGGTGCATTAATATCTATTCTTACAACAATGAAGGGATTACCGCTTGCATATAATAAAGATATGCAGGAGGATAAAGAGATGACATTTGATGCAATAGATACGGTCAAAGATTGTCTCCATTTATTTACCGGAATGGTAGATACAATAAAGTTTCATAATGATATTATGGAGAAAAGTGCAAAAAATGGGTTTACTAATGCTACAGATGCAGCAGATTATCTGGTAAAAAAGGGAGTTCCTTTTAGAGATGCACATGCTATTATAGGAAAAATAGTTCTTTATTGTATTGATAAAAATATCTGCATAGAGGATTTATCATTAGATGAATTGAAGATGATGAGCCCTGTTTTCGAAATGGATGTATACGAGGAAATTAGTTTAAAAACTTGTGTTGAGAAACGTTTAACAAAGGGAGCACCCGGTAAAGAACAGATGCTTGAAGTAATACGAAGTTATGAAAAATATTTAGATTAAATAAGGATATAGCGAGGAGGAAATGAAAAATGAATGAAAAGTTAAAGGTAGGTATTTTAGGTGGTACCGGAATGGTTGGTCAGAGATTTATTTCACTTTTAGAAAATCATCCCTGGTTTGAAGTTACCACAATCGCAGCTAGCCCACGTTCAGCTGGAAAAACTTATGAGGAAGCTGTCGGCGGAAGATGGAAAATGGATACTCCAATGCCACAAGCTGTTAAGAACATAATTGTAAAAAATGTAAATGAAGTTGAAGAAGTATCAAAGGATGTGGACTTTGTTTTTAGTGCAGTTGATATGACAAAAGATGAAATAAAAAAAATAGAAGAAGAATATGCAAAGTCAGAGACACCGGTTGTTTCTAATAACAGCGCACATCGTTGGACTCCTGATGTTCCAATGGTAATTCCAGAGATTAATCCTGAGCATATGAAAGTAATTGAGTTTCAAAAGAAAAGACTTGGCACTACAAGAGGATTTATTGCAGTAAAACCGAACTGTTCTATCCAGAGTTATGCTCCGGTTTTGACAGCATGGAAAGAATTTGAACCAACTGAAGTAGTTGCTACCACATATCAGGCAATATCAGGCGCAGGAAAGACTTTTAAAGATTGGCCTGAAATGATAGAAAATGTTATCCCATATATTGGTGGAGAAGAAGAAAAATCCGAAATGGAACCATTAAGAATCTGGGGTAAAATTGAAGATGGTGTTATTTCACCTGCAACATCTCCTGTTATTACATGTCAGTGTATTCGTGTACCAGTATTGAATGGACATACTGCAGCTGTTTTTGTCAAATTTGCAAAGAAACCTACGAAAGAACAACTAATTGAAAAAATAAGAAACTTCAAAGGACTTCCTCAGGAATTAAATCTTCCAAGTGCTCCTAAGCAGTTTATACAGTATTTAGAAGAAGATAATAGACCACAGGTTAAGCTTGATGTTGATTTTGAGAATGGTATGGGCATTAGTGTGGGAAGAATTAGAGAAGATAAAATTTATGATTATAAATTTGTAGGATTATCACATAATACTGTAAGAGGTGCTGCAGGTGGCGCAGTTTTATGCGCAGAACTTTTAAAAGCACAGGGCTACATTATTAAGAAATAAAGGATATTACAAGATGAGTGAGACTAATTACCAGGTTGATTTATTAGCAGCCATGAATCAGAAATTAAAAAAAGATGAAAATATGTTTAGACTTATCTGTGATAAGTCTGATAATGCATTCATCTATTATAACTATGAAGAAAAGCGATCTGTTAATGTTGGTAATTGGTCTCATTTCTTTGATTTTAAACAGGAAGAATTTAAATCTATTTCACAGATTATTGAAAATGTTAATGACGAGTTTACTTTTGAGGTATCTGAATGTTTAACACTTGAAAATACACAAAAAGAAAAGAGTACCGTTTATTTTAGATTGAAGAATAAAACCATTTGGGTTGAATTAGAAACGAATGTCATCTACGATGAAGCAAAAAATCCAATTGAGAAAGTATTCTGTTTTAAGGACATAACAAAGTTTAAGACACAAAATGACGAATTATCCTATTTAGCATATTATGATTCTATTTCTGGCCTTTTAAATCGAAATTCTTTTGTTATAAAATTAAATGGTATGATTTCAAAGGCAAAAGATAAACGGGCTATCGTGAGCGTTTTATTTATAGATATTGATGAGTTTAGAAAAATAAATGATGGACTTGGTATCCTTGCGGGAGATGAAGTTGTTCAACTCTTTGGACAGGAACTGAAAGATTTTATTTGTGATAATGTTATTGCATCACATTTTAACAGCGACATATTCTGCATTGCAATTTATGATCCTATTGGAATTAATAGTGTGGAACATATTATTAATGCGATTAAAGAAAAACTTTCAAAACCGATACGTCTGTCTAATGATGCTGAAATTAATATAACTGTGAGTATTGGTATTGCCGAATATCCTGAAGCGTCAGAATCTGCATTGGAATTAATTAATTGTGCTGAAATCGTAATGTTTAAAGCAAAACATAAGGGTAAGAATTTGGTACAGTATTTTGATGCACCTATCATCAATGAGTTTATTCAAAATGTTAGAATAGAAAGAAAATTGGAAAAGGCATTAAAAAACCAGAAATTCTTTATGTATTATCAACCACAATATGATACCAACACAAGTAAGTTAAGGGGAGTAGAAGCCTTAATTCGTTGGAAGGATGATGATGGTAATTTAATAAGCCCAAATACTTTTATTCCACTTGCCGAAAAGAATGGAATCATACTTCCTTTGGGAGAATGGATTATAGAAGAAAGTATTTCAGATTATGCCAAGTGGTACAAAAAGCATGAAATGAATAGAATTATACTTTCTATTAATATCTCTGCGTTACAGTTTAAAAGTAAGAGTTTCGTTGATTATTTAATCAGTGTTATTCACAAATATAATATACCGCCAAATTTAATTGAACTTGAGATAACAGAGTCAGTTTTTATTGATGACATGCAAGACATTGTAAATAAAATGAATGTATTAAGAGAAATGGGAATTCGTTTTTCCATGGATGATTTTGGGACAGGCTTTTCTTCTTTGGCATATTTAAGAAGATTACCAATTGATACTTTAAAGATTGACAAATCTTTTATTGATACCTTAGTAACAGATGGACCGACAAGAACCATTACGGAGTCTATCATTGAGCTTGGGAAAAAACTTGGTTTTGATACGATTGCTGAAGGTGTTGAGGAAGAAGTGCAATATTGTCTTTTAAAGAACATAGGATGTGAAAATATACAGGGCTTCTACCTAGGAAGACCTATGGGGTTTGATGCAATAGATGAATTACTGTTGAAAGAACACTAAAGAAGGTAACGTTTATGTTTTTAGGAAGAGATTCAGAAATAAAAGTATTAGATGAATATTTAAACAGAAATGGAAACCAAATAATGGTAATGTATGGACAAATAGGAGTAGGAAAAACTACTCTTATTCGTCATTTTATGGAAGATAAAGAAAATGGATTA